>JAPOWL010000203.1 GCA_026707615.1 Acidobacteriota bacterium
ATCGGCGGCTTCAACCAGGTCCTCATCGCGGCGAAGGCCTGGGTGGAGCATCGCGCGGCAATCAATGTAATCGCCGACCACGCCGGGGATTGACCGCACGGGCAGCACGGCGCCCCGACTGTCGGCGCGCGATCCGCGCGGCCCTACGCGTTCCCACGCCCCGGTGACACCCGTCGCTGCCGCTCATTCTGGCCACGTCTCGAGGCCCGCTGCCGTTGCGGCGCGGCGCAGATCGTGGTCGAAACACGCGAATACGACCTCGTCCCCTCCGGCTTCGACAGTGTCTTGCCACGTCAGCGCGGCTGCGAGCTGCATCGCGTCGTAGCCCCGCAGGTCGTGTTCCCACGCCAAATGGCCTGCCCGGGTTGCCACGGCCCTGGTCACTCCTATTCTCGTGAAGTCGTGCCAGTCGCCCAGGAACTCCCGTTCGGCCTCCTGCGCCTCGACTCGTCCCATTCGGTCCTGTCGCACAGCCTGTGCCAGCGCGGCTGCAACCTCCACGCGGGTGATCAACGAAGTTCCGACAGATGGCGCCTCTTCGATTCGCACGAGCACTGCCTCAGATTCCTCTTCCTCCACGTAGCGCTTGAACAGCGCGCTCGTGTCCGCGTAGAGCAGCGTCACCTTCGGTTCTCCCTGACGATTTGGGTCATGCTGCCACCGTCCCGAAGCCGTGCCTTGGGCCTGGTCTTCTTGAGCCGGCGCCCGCTCCAGGCGATCGTCGGCTCTTCCGTCGAGTCGCTCGCTTCCGGCTCCGGGACAAGGCGCGCCACCCGCTTCGGTCCGTCTGTCAAGAGAAGGGTCGTGCCGCTCCTGACCTCGTCCAGGCAGGTGCGCAGGTTCCCTTCCAGTTCTTGGATGGCGATGCGTCGCTCTCGCACCCTCTTGTCCTCCCTTGGCCCCTAACCGCAGCCGAGGTGCCAACCACCCCGGCGGCCGTCAGTCCTGCGGCAGCGCGAAGACCTGGAGAACCGAGCCGGAACCGGGCGGGCGCTGCATCGTCTCGGGGAACGCGATGCGCGCGTTCCGCCAGGCGAGGCTCCAGCCGGGACCGGACGGGACCGCGAGGTACTGGCGGCCGTCCACCGCGTAGGTGATCGGGAAGCCGTCGGTCGCCGTCGGCGTGCGCGTGCGCCACAGCTCGGTGCCGTCGCGGGCGTCGAAGGCGTACATGTGGCGGTCGATGTCGCCGACGAAGACCAGCCCGCCCCCGGTAGTGAGCGCGGCCGTCCCGTACTGCCAGCGGCTGCGCCGGCGCCACAGGAGCTCTCCCGTACGGCTGTCCATCGCCACGAAGTCGCCCAGTTGCTCGGGGCTCTGCGGGTGCACCCTGAAGCGCCGGTCGTTGGGTCCGACCCCGCCGCCGCCCAGCTCGGGCGGGGGCATCGCGCCGAAGATGGAGTGCGCGCAGCCGGGGGTCAGCGGGACGTAGAACGCCTCGGTCTCCGGGTGATACGCCATCGCCCAGAGGTTCTTCAGGCCGCCGGGGCCGGGGCAGTAGTCCACCGGGACGTCGATCTGCGGGATGCGCTCGGGGACCAGGATGCCCTGTCCGCTCACGGGGTGGATGTCGACGATGTCCTGGTAGCCGAGGTCGAAGGCGTTCCGGAACGCCCCGGTGCGCGGATCGAGCTCCCACAGGACGCCGATCTTGCCCATCTTGAAGAGCGACAGCCCGTCGCCCCGGTCGACGAGGACGATCTCGAACACCTCGTCGAGGTCGTGCGTCTCGGCGGGGATGTGCTGGAAGTACCAGCGGATCTCGCCGGTGTCGGGGTCGAGGGCCAGCGTGGAGTTCGTGTAGAGCGCCGCGCCCTCGGTGCCGCGCTGCACGATGGCCCACGGCTTGGCCTGGGCGGTGGACCAGTAGATGAGGTTGGTCCCGGGGTCGTAGCTGCCCGGTATCCAGGCGTCGGCGCCCGCGCGCCAGGTGAGCGGCAGGTCGCCCCAGGTGTCGCCCCCCGGCTCGCCGGGGCGGGCGACGGTCGACGTGCGCCACAGCTCGGTCCCGGTCTCGGAATCGTGGGCCGAGATGAAGCAGATGTCGTTCTTGTAGCGCTCGCACCCCGTCATGCCCGCCACCACCATGCCCTGCACGACGATCGGGCCGCTGGTGTAGCGATAGCCGAGCTCGCTGTCGGCCACCTGGTGCTCCCAGACCAGCTCGCCCGTCCGCGCGTCGAGGGCGATCAGCTCCGCCCGGCTCGTGCCGGCGAAGATCTTGTCGCCGTAGATGGCGATGCTCCGCCGCGCCATGCCGGGCCGGCGGTTGATGGGCAGGTCCTCGTCCGCCGGGACCGCCCGCCGGCGCGCGTGCTCCCAGAGGAAGTCGCCGGTGGCCGCGTCGAGCGCCTGCACGCCGCTCCGGCTGGGCACGTACAGGACGCCGTCGTGCACCAGGGGCGTCACCTCGTCCGTGCCGGGCTGCATCGCCCACGACCAGACGAGCTGCAGGTCGCCCACGTTCTCCCGGTCGATCTGGTCGAGCGGGCTGTAGCCCTGGCCGTCGAGCGTCCGCCGCCAGTTGAGCCAGTCGCCGGGGTCCGGGTCGAGGAGCTCCTCGGTCGTGACCGGCTCGAAGTCCGTCACCTGCGCCAGGGTGGGCGGAGCGAGCAGGCTGGACAGCAGCACCGAGAGGAGCATGCCGAGAGTGATGCGAGTCATGCGTCCCTTCCTATCGCGGGCGATTTGGCGGAGGGACAGGGATTCGAACCCTGGAGCGGGTTTCCCCGCCAACGGTTTTCAAGACCGCCGCCTTCAACCACTCGGCCATCCCTCCGATGTCGTTCCCGTTTCCGCCGGCCACCGCCGACCGGCCACCGCCGGCCCGTCGCACATCACGCTCGCGGCTCGATCACCTCCAGCCCGCGCATGTAGGGGCGCAGGGCCCTCGGGATGACGACGGAACCGTCGCGCTGCTGCCCGTTCTCGAGGATCGCGATGAGCGCGCGGCCGACCGCGACGCCCGAGCCGTTCAGCGTGTGCACGAACTCCGGCTTGCCCTTGCCCGCCTCGCGCCGGAAGCGGATGCGGGCGCGGCGGGCCTGGAAGGCCTCCGTGTTGCTGCACGAGGAGATCTCGCGGTAGGCCTGCTGGCCGGGCAGCCACACCTCGATATCGTAGGTCTTCGCCGCCGCGAAGCCCATGTCGCCGGTGCAGAGCGTCACCGTGCGGTAGGGGAGCTCCAGGCGCCGGAGCACCGTCTCCGCGTGGCCGGTCAGCTCCTCCAGCACGTCGTAGGACTGCTCGGGCGCGGCGTAGGCCACCAGCTCCACCTTGTCGAACTGGTGCTGGCGGATGAGGCCGCGGACGTCCTTGCCGTGCGATCCGGCCTCGCTGCGGAAGCAGGGCGTGTAGGCGGCATAGCGGATCGGGAGCGCGGCGCCGTCCACGATCTCCTCGCGGTGGAGGTTGCAGAGCGGGACCTCGGCCGTCGGGATGAGATAGAGGTCCCAGTCGCCCGCCACCTTGAAGAGGTCCGCCTCGAACTTCGGCAGGTTGCCGGTGCCGACGAGCGCGTCCGAGCGCACCAGGAACGGCGGCTCGATCTCCGTGTAGCCGTGCTCCGTGGTGTGCAGGTCGAGCATGAAGTCGATGAGGGCGCGGCTGAGGCGGGCCCCCGCCCCGGCGAGCACCGCGAAGCGCGCGCCGGCAATCTTGCTGGCCCGCTCGAAGTCCAGGATGCCCAGCGCCGGCCCGATGTCCCAGTGGGCGCGCGGCTCGAAGTCGAACGCGGGCGGCTCGCCGTGGCGGCGCACCTCGGGGTTGTCGGCGTCGGAGCTGCCGACGGGCACGCTCGCGTGCGGGAGGTTCGGCAGCGTGAGGGCCAGCCGGTCGCGCTCGGCCTCCACTTCCGCGAGCCTGGCCTCGTGCTCCTTGATGCGCGCGCCGTGGGCCTGGCCCTCGGCCATCAGCGCCGCCACTTCCTCCCCGCCGGTCCCGCCGCCGTTGCCGCCGCCCCCGCGGCCGCCGCCGTCGGCCTTGCGGGCGCGGGCGATGCGCTCGCCGACCTCCTTCCGCGCCCGGCGCGTTCGCTCCAGCACCGGGAGGAGCGAGCGCCGCTCGGTGTCGAGGCGGACCAGGTCCGTGAGGGCGTCGGCCGTCCCCGGGCCGCGCGTCTCGAGGCCGGCGCGGACGTCGTCGAGGCGTTCGCGAAGCAGCGTGGGATCAAGCATCGGTGACCTGAATGATACGATTGCCCGCCGTATGCCGCCGAACGGCGATGTTCTGACGGCCGTCATCCCGGCCGCGGGCCTCGGCACCCGGATGCTCCCGGCCACGAAGTCGATTCCCAAGGAGCTCCTGCCCCTCGTCGACCGCCCCATCGTGCAGTACGGGGTGGAGGAGGCCGTGCGTTCGGGCGTCCGCCGCGTCGCGCTCGTCACCAACCCCGGCAACACGCTGAGCGCGTCGCATTTCGCGCCGCACCCGGCCCTCGAGCGCGCCCTCGGCGAGAGCGGCCGCGACGAGGCGCTGGCCGCGATGCGCGCGCTCGCCGCGATGGCCGAGGTGACGACCGTCCACCAGGAGGCGCCCCTCGGGCTCGGGCACGCCGTGCTCTGCGGCCGGCCCGTGGTGGGCGACGCGCCGTTCGCGGTGATGCTGCCCGACGACGTCATCGACGCCGACCCGCCGGCGCTCGGGCGGATGATCGACGTCTTCACCGCGGTCGGCGGTCCGGTAGTGCTGGTCGAGCGCGTTCCGCATTCCGTCGTCCATCGCTACGGGATCATCGGGCGACAATCGCGTCACCGACCTCGTCGAGAAGCCGGCCCCCGACGAGGCGCCATCCGACCTCGCCATCGTCGGCCGCTACGTCCTGACCCCCGACACGTTCACCGCCCTCGAAGCGACCGGCGCCGGCGCCGGGGGGGAGATTCAGCTCACCGACGGCCTGCGGCGGCTGCTGCGGCAGCGTCCTGTCTACGCCTGGGAGCTCGAGGGGAAGCGCCTCGACGCCGGCACGCCGGCCGGCTACCTGGAAGCGACGATCCACTTCGCGCTGAAGCGCCCGGACCTCGCCCCCGTGATCGAGGGAGCGCTGGGCGCCGCGCGGGGCGTCGCCGGCCGCTGACGGTTAGCCGGGGGCCGACGACGAGGCTGACGACGAACCCGAGCCGCCCGGCTTCGCGCCGCTGCCCGAGCCGGACGACGCGCTCGCCCCGGAGGGCTTGCCGTCCGAGCCGGACGACGCGCCGTCGCCGGACTTGCCGTCCCTGGCCGACTTGCTCTCGCCGGACGCCTTCGCGTCCGACCCGTTCGCCGATTTGGCGTCCTTGCCCGCCTCCGGGCCGCCCTCGGCCGGCTTCCCGTCGCCCGGCTTGCGCGCGTAGTCGGTGACGTACCAGCCCGTGCCCTTGAACTGGATGGCCGGCGGCGACAGCAGCTTGCGGATGGGGCCGCCGCACTCCGGGCACGTCGTGAGCGGCGGGTCCGAGAACTTGCGGATGCGCTCGAAGCGGTGCCCGCAGTCGTCGCACTCGTACTCGTAGAGCGGCATTCTTCCCTCGCCTCGCTCGCGCCCCGGTGGTTGCGGCCGTCCTGCGCCGCGGTCCGTCCGGACGCGCCCCCGGATCGGGCTCCCCCGCGCGCAGTCCCAACCGCCCATCGTACCGGCCGGGGCCTGCGCCGTCAACGGCAGGGGCGCCGTCGCAGGACCGGCCGCGGCGGGCGGGGCACCTATTCCAGCAGGGCGCCGTCGCCGACCAGGAGGGCGCGGTGCATCCAGAAGGGGAGGGCGCCCTGGCCCAGCAGGCGGTCGTGGAAGCGGCGCAGCTCGAAGCCGTCGCCCTCGGCGGCCTCGCAGTCGGCGCGGAGCTTCAGCAGCATCTGCTTGCCCAGGGAGTAGAGGACGTAGCCGGGGTCGAAGGTGCCGCGCTCGGCCTCCTGGCGCGCGCTGCCCTCCTCCAGGTAGGCCTCGTCGCGGAAGAAGCGCACGCCCTGCTCCACGGAGAGGTCCTCCGTGTGCAGGCGGATGCCGACGATGGTGCGGGCGAGGCGGATGAGCGCCTCGGCGAGCTGGCCCAGGCGGATCTCGGTGTCCTTGCGCTGGAACCCCTGCTCGATCGTCACGTGCTCGGCGTAGTGGGCCCAGCCCTCGACGAACGACGTCGGGGCGAACAGCACCGACTTCCGGAGCGGCGACGCCACCCCGCGCAGGTGCTCGAACTGCAGGAAGTGCCCCGGATAGACCTCGTGCATCGACATCGACCACAGCGTGGCGAAGCTGAAGTCCCGCAGGTGCTCCTCCTGCCGCTCGGCCGGCCACGACGGGTCGACGTTCGTGACGTAGTAGCGCGCCGGCATCCGCGTCGTCTCGAACGGCCCCGCCGTCCAGAGGCTGGCGAACGTCCAGCGGTAGAAGTCCGGGGTCGGCCCGACCCGGACGCCGGCATGCTCCGGCAGCGTGACCAGGCGCTTGCGGCGGAGGAAGGCCAGCAGCTCCTGCACCTGCCCCTCGACGGTCGGGATGAGCTCGGCGGGGGAGGGGTGCTTCTCCTTGATCTTCCGCCACGCGGCGGCCGCATCGCCCGACCGCTCGCCCGCCAGTCGCCGGAACTCCTCCTGCGTCGCCCGGAGCTCCCGGAGCGCGATCTGCGTCAGGCGCTCGGCCGGCAGGTCGATCCCCTCGTCGAGGCGCAGCTTCTCCGCGAAGCGCTCCGGCCCGAGGCGGAAGGAAGCCCGGCTGCGCGGGGCCAGCTCGTCGCGTAGGTGGCCGATGTAGGACCGCAGAGCGTCGATGGCGTCGGTCGAGGCGTCGGCCAGGTCGCCCAGCAGGTGCATGTCCTCGAGGTCGCGGAAGGCGCGCGGCAGGTCGCGCTCGACGAACCGCAGCAGGCCCTCGAACGACTCGATGCCCACGCGGACGAAGAGGCCCGGGGGGTCCGTCACGTTCTGCCGCGCCGCCTCGAGCAGCCGCGGCGTCTGGCGCAGCTTCGACCCGATGCGCCGTGCCCGCTCCGTGATGTCGGCGTAGGGGAAGAGGACCTGCGAGGTCAGGCTGCCGGCCAGCGTGTCGGCGTAGGAGAGAGGGTTCCGCTCCCACTCGCGGGTCTGCTCGAGGGCGAAGAGCCGGCTGCGGATGCGGTCGGCGAGCATCCGCTGCTCGAGGCCCTCCTCGCGGGTCAGCCCCGACGGCTCGATGCCGTCGAGACGCCGCGCCCAGCCCCCGAGGTCGCGGATGCGCGCCTCGACCGCGGAGCGGCTGAAGTCCTCCAGCAGGTCGTCGTGCAGGTGAACGCCGTCGGCGGCCGCTTCCGTCGGGCAGGTCTCGTGGAGGTAGGCGAGGTACTCGTCAGCGAAGTGCGCGAGCGGCTCGGATATCTGCGACTGGTGTCTCGTTGTCGACCGGCGCATGGTGGAGTCTCATCGACGACCACAACCGGGCTCCTCCCGCGAAGGAACCCCAACCACTTGATAGTACAATAGCCGCCGTCTCCCGGCCCGTGCTGCTCAACCCCGGCACTCTCTACGTCGTTGCGACGCCCATCGGCAACCTGGAGGACGTGACCTACCGGGCGGTCCGCGTGCTGGGGAGCGTCGATCTCATCGCGGCGGAGGACACCCGCCACGCGGCGAAGCTGCTCGCCCGCTACGAGGTGACCACGCCCCGCACGAGCCTCCACGAGCACAACGAGGCCGAGAAGACCGGCCGCCTGCTGGCGCGGCTGGCGCGCGGCGAGACGGTCGCCCTCGTCAGCGACGCCGGAACGCCGCTCGTCTCCGACCCCGGAGCGCGCCTGGTGCGCGCGGCGCGCGAGCGAGGCCTGCGGGTGGAGGCCGTCCCGGGGCCGAGCGCGGTCCTGGCCGCGCTGGTGAGCTCCGGCCTCGCCGGCGGCTCGTTCACGTTCGGCGGCTTCCCCCCCTTCCGCTCGTCCGCCCGGACGCGCTGGTTCGCAGGGCTGGCGCGCGAGGCGCGGCCGTTCGTCTTCTTCGAGGCGCCGCACCGCATCGACGCGTCGCTCCGCGACCTCGAGGCCGCGGCGGGCGACCGCGCCATCGCCGTCTGCCGCGAGCTGACGAAGCGGCACGAGGAGCTGGTGGCCGGCCCGGTCAGCGACGTGCGCGCGCGCCTTTCGAAGCCGCGGGGGGAGTTCACGGTGGTCGTCGAGGCAGCTCCGGAGGTCGAGCGGGAGCGGGCGGCGACGCCGGAGCGGGCCGCGGCGACGGCGGCAGCCGGCGAGCCCGCTGCTGCCGCACTCACCGACGAGGTCGGCCGGCTGCTCCGGCAGGGCGTCACCCGGACCGCCGCGGTCCGCGCCGTCGCGTCGCGGTTCGGCGTCCCGCGGCGCGAGGTCTACCAGGCCGGGCTGCGCGCCGAGCCGCAGAGCGGCGACCAGGCAAAGCCGCAGGGCGGCGACCGGGCCGAGCCGCAGGGCGGCGACCACGCAGAGCCGCAGAGCGGCGACCACGCAAAGCCGCAGAGCGGCGGCGGAACCGCGTCGCCGGACGGCGATTCGAGCGCTGCCGCGACGCGACGATTGACGGACGCCCGCCGAGGTGGCGAGTGAGCGAGTCCCCCCGTCACGTAATCGTCCTCGCGGCCGGCAAGGGCACGCGCATGCGGGCGGCGCGGCCGAAGGTGCTGCACCGCATCGGCGGGCAGCCGCTGGTGGGCCACGTCCTCGACGCGGCGTCCCCGCTCCGTGCCGTGACCACCACCGTCATCGTCGGCCACCAGGCGGAGGCGGTGGAGGCCGCGGTGGGTGCCCTGGG
Organism: Acidobacteriota bacterium; assembly: GCA_026707615.1. Classification (GTDB taxonomy): domain Bacteria; phylum Acidobacteriota; class Vicinamibacteria; order Vicinamibacterales; family UBA8438; genus JAGWAJ01. Next base: position 8,716 of record JAPOWL010000203.1, read on the forward strand.
TCACCCGCGGCTGCGCTTCGTGCGCCAGGAGCCGCAGGCGGG
>JAPOWL010000171.1:0-451 GCA_026707615.1 Acidobacteriota bacterium
TGGGCTGGGAGATGAACGACGCGGCGACGGCCGAGCTGACGTACGAGGCGGGGGGCGCCCCGGCCGAGGCGCAGGTCGGCGGCGTCATCCAGAACGCCATCCCGAAGGAAGGCGGGAACACGTTCTCCGGGACGTGGTTCACCTACTACGGGGCCGAGGCGTTCTCGAGCGACAACCGCAAGGACCCCGCGCTGCGGGAGCTGCTGGGCGAGCCGAACCGGCTGGCCTACGACTACGACACCAACCCGGCGTTCGGGGGGCGCTTCATCCGGGACCGCCTCTGGTTCTTCACCGCGTTCCGCGGTCAGGACCAGAAGACCTGGGCCAACGACACCCACTTCGCGGATGCGACGACGGGCGAGTGCAGTCCGAGAGCGATCAACTGCGGGTACACGCCGCAGAGCCAGGAAGTCTTCGGCGCCGAGCCCGGGTCGCAGGCCTTCAACCGGAC
>JAPOWL010000171.1:461-8738 GCA_026707615.1 Acidobacteriota bacterium
ATCACGGGGCTGCTCCGGCTGACGAACCAGATCGACGACCGCCACAAGTGGCGCCTCGGGTTCGAGCGCGTGAACCGCCAGCACCCGCTGTGGAACACGGACAACACGCGGCCGCCCGAATCGTCCAACCGCATCATGCAGCCGACCGGCTACCACGCGCAGAGCCGCTGGACGTCGTCGCTCTCGAACCGCCTGCTGGTCGAGGCCGGCTACTCCACGCAGTACAACAAGTGGCGGCGCGAGCCGCACGACTGGTACCCGAGTGCCTCCTCGACGTATGACCTGTCGACCGGCACGTGGGGCGGCGGCTTCTGGATCACCGGCTGGCAGCCCGAGAAGAGCCACTACATCAAGACGTCGCTGTCCTACGTGACCGGCTCGCACAACCTGAAGCTGGGCGTCGAGCACCGCTGGGGCTCGATCGGACTCGACCAGCCGATGCACGCGGACGTCCGCACCTACTACTACTACGGCGACGATCCGGTCGGCATCCAAGTGCTGTCGACCCCGGTGGGCAACTACGAGGGCCGCATCAACTTCGACACCGGCATCTTCGCGCAGGACTCGTGGACGCTCGGCAACTGGACGCTGAACCTCGGCACACGGGCCGACTTCTTCAGCTCGGAGGTCCCGCCGCAGCAGGCGGGCGCCGGCACGTGGGTCCCGCAGCGCAACTTCCCGCGCTACGCGGGCCCGCGGTGGAACACGATCGTGGGGCGCATCGGGGTGGCCTACGACGTGTTCGGCGACGGCCGGACGGCCATCAAGGGGACGGCGCACCAGTACGTGTCGCAGGAGTCGACGCGCCTCGCGCTGGAGCGCAACCCGATGTCGAGCTACACCTGGTCGGCGAACCAGGAGTTCCGGTCGTGGAACGACGCGGACGGCAACCAGTCCGTGGTCGGACCCGACGGCCGCGTCCAGTACGAGGAGGTCGGCGCGTCCCCGAACGTGAACTTCGGGACGGACCGGGACATCATCAACCTCGACCTGGCCGGCCGGGAGGGGAACTGGGAGTACAACGCCCAGATTCAGCACGAGCTGCTCGCGGGGGTCTCGGCGACCTTCGGGTGGTACCGCCGCAACTACCACAACATGTGGCACCGGGCCAACCGGGCGCAGGGGGACGACGACTTCACGTCCTTCCAGTTCATGGGACCGGTGGACGACCGGCTCGGGCAGTGGAGCAACTACGCCTACACGCTCTACAACCTGAACCCCGAGGTGTTCGGGCAGGTCTCGAAGTACGTCACGACGTCGAGCGTGAACGACCGGGTCTACGACGGCTTCGAGTTCGTCATCGACGGCCGCATGGACAACGGTGCGTTCTTCGGCGGAAGCTTCACGACGGAGCGAACCTTCCTCAACGAGTGCGACGTCGACGAGATCACGAACCCGATCTGGCGCAGCTACCGGCAGTGGTGCGATGCGCCCCGGGCGTGGCAGACGATGTACAAGGCCCACGGGGCCTACCCGCTGCCCGGCGGGGTCATCATCAGCACGTTCATTCAGGGGTACCCCGGTCCGAACCTCGACGCGAACCTCAACATCACGGAGTTGCCGGACGGCACCCCGCTGACCGGCGGGCAGCGGATCACCCTCGACCTGCTGCCGCACGAGGTGCTGTTCATGCCGTATCAGCGGAAGGTGGACATCCGGCTGATGCGGCGGTTCAACATCGGGAACACGACGATCGCGCCGGTGATGGACCTCTTCAACCTGTTCAACGCCAACACCGAGACCGCCGTCAACCCGGTCTACGGCCCGCAGTGGCAGGAGATCCGGAACATCATGCAGGCCCGCTACATGCGGATCGGCCTCGAGCTGGAGTGGTAGCGGCCGCTTCGTAGCGACGCACGGAACCGCGAACCCTCAGGGCGCCGGCCTCGACGGCCGGCGCCCTTTCTTCTTGGGTCGCGAGGGCGTCCGACCACGGCCTGGCGACCACCTGCGAGCTTCAGCCGTCCGGGGCCGTCAGGGACCGTTGCGGATCGCGAAGTCCTCGCCGGGCGTCCCACGAGCCTACGGCAACTCGTCCGCGGTCCAGGGCTGCCGGCAGGGGAGTCCGCGCTCGTAGCGGCGGAGGTTGGCGCCCAGGGCGGCCGCGGCATCCCGCAGGCCGGACTGGGCCGCCGCGGAGACGAGGTCGCGCTGCACCGTGGCCGCCTCGGCGTAGCGCCCGACCTCGGCCAGCGCCATGGCCAGCGTCTCGCCGAGCAGCAGGCTCTGCTCGGTCTCCGCGAGTCCCTCGACGATGGCGAGCGCGCGCCGGCCGTCGCGGACCGTGTCGTCCGGCGCGGCGGCCAGCAGACGGGCCAGGGGGTGCGTGAACCGGGGACGCTGCTCGGGGAAGTCGTCGGCCGCCGCCTCGAGACGCTGCCGAGCCTCGCCGTACCGCTCCAGCCTGACCAGGTTCATCGCCGCACCGAACGCGGCGTCGGGGCGTGCGGGATCGATCTCGGGGACGCGTGCGTACTCGGCCAGCGCCTCTTCGGGTCGACCGCTGCGTCCCAGCACGCCCGCGTAGGCGACGCGGGCCGACGCATCGTCGGGACCGCGCTCCACCGCCGCGGCCAGCAGGGCCAGCGCTTCGTCGCCCCGGCCGCTCTCGTCGAGGAGCTCGCCGAGCGTGACCTGCGCGGCGCCGAACTGCGGCGCCTCGGGTCCGACGCGCCGCAGTTGATCCTCCGCGCCCCGCAGGTCGCCCATGCGCTGCAGGGCCCGGCCCAGGCGATGCCGAAGCCCCGCGTTCTCGGGGTCGAGGGCCAGCGCCCGCTCGAACAGGTCCGCGGCCGCCGCCCACTGGCCGGCATCGAAGGCGAAGCGGCCGCGCGCCTCGTACGCGGAGGCGCTCTCGAGGAGGTCGTCGAGCGCCATCATCAGCGGGTCCGCGGGTTGCGCCTCGACCGTTCCGGGGATGGCCAGGTGGCGCTCGGCCCGCTCCATTTCCCCGAGGCGGCGCCAGGCGAGACCGAGCGGGTAGTGGATGGCGGTGGCGCCCGGATTGAGCGCGAGCGCCCGCTCCAGGGCCTCCACCGCGGGGCGTAGCTCGCCCGCCGCCAGCGCGGTGCGGCCGGCGCCGTACCATGCGGCGGCGGAGGCGGGGTCGATCTCGACGGCGCGCCCGAAAAGCGGCTGCGCCTCGTCCGGACGCCCCAACGCGAGGTAGGCGTCGCCCAGCCAGACCAGCGTCGCCACGTCGCTCGGGTCGAGCTGGCGGGCGTGCTCGAAGCTCGCCGCCGCCTCCGTCAGCGGGCCCTGGTTGCCGTACAGGTGCCCGAGGTAGTAGGCCCAGCGCCGGTCGCTCGGATCGAGGGCGAGCGCGTTCCGGTAGTACGGCTCGGCCGTCCGCAGGTCGCGCGCGGCCATGAGGAGGTTCGCCATCTCTCCGTAGGCGCGGCTGAGCTCGCGGGCGGTGGCGCCGGAATCGTCGATGCGCTCCCGGAGCGCGTCGTGGACGGCGCGCATCTGCGCCTCGACGCCGGATTCCATGGTCGCGAAGTCGGGCGTCGGAACGGGCCGCAGGCCCAGGCCCGGCGGTGGGTCGAGCAGCGCGCCGGCGCTCGTCTCGCCGCCGGGCGAGCCGCAGGCGACGGAGCAGGCGAGGATCGCGATTGCGGAGAGCCGCTCGGCCCGCCCGGTCGCTCTCATCGCGACGCGCCCGTTCCCATCGCGAGCGTCGTCCACCGGTCGGCGGCGACGCCGGTCCAGGTCTCCTGCGCGCCGTCGGGCCACCGTACGTGCACGGTCGCCGGCGCGTCCGACCCGCCCAGGCCGACGAGTACCCGCGGGTCGTTCGCGGAGGCGTAGCTGCCGTCGCTGCGCGCCCGGCGCCACAGCGTCGGTTCGCCCGCGCGCTCGATGCGGACGCGCGAGCCGAGCATGTCCCGGCCTCCGGCCCCGACCAGCCGCAACCCCAGCCAGTGCGACCGGTTCCCGGCGTTGTTGATCAGCAGCCGCGCCGGCCCGGCCAGGTTGCTGAGGAGCACGTCCGTGTCGCCGTCGTTGTCGACATCGCCGAAGGCCGCTCCGCGGCTCACCTCGAGCAGCTCGAAGGCGGCGCCGGCCCGGTCCGTGACGTCCACGAGGCGCCGGCCGCCTTCGTTCCGGAACAGCAGGTTGCGCTCGTCGAACGGCAGCGGGTCGCCGGGCGGACCGGGAACGGGCTCGATGGCCCCGTTGGCGACCACGATGTCGAGCCAGCCGTCGTTGTCGACGTCGATCCAGGCCGTGCCCCAGCCGCTGTAGCCGAAGCTGGCGGCGTGATAGCCCGATGGTGCGCTCCAGTCCTCGAACAGGCCCCCGCCGTCGTTCCGGTAGAGGTTGTGCCCCTCGCGGGGGAGATGGGTCATCGTCAGGTCTTCGTCGCCGTCGTTGTCGAAGTCGCCCGCATCGACCCCCATGCTCGCCTCGGGGCGGCCGTCGGCGCTCACCGCCGTTCCGGAGAGCCGCGCGCGGTTCGTGAACGTGCCGTCGCCGTCGTTCATCCAGAGCACGTTGTCCACCTGGTCGTTGGCGACGTAGATGTCGATCCAGCCGTCGTCGTCGAAGTCGGCCGTGGCGATGCCGAGTGCCGGTGCGGGCGGCTCGCGGCCCAGGGAGTCCGCCGTCACGTCGGCGAAGGTGCCGTCGCCGCGGTTGCGATACAGCCGATCCGCCTGGGCCGGGAACGACTTCGGGCCGCAGTGGACGCGCCGGCCGGTCAGACCCGTGCACTCGGGGTCGGCGTCGAAGGCGTACTCCAGGTAGTTGCCGACGTACAGGTCGAGCCAGCCGTCGCGATCGACGTCCACGAACGAGGCCGACACGCTCCAGCCCGGATCGTCGGTGCCGCTCGCGGCCGAGACGTCCGTGAACGTGCCGTCGCCGTCGTTGCGGTAGAGCCGGTTCGGTCCCAGGTTGGCGAGGTACAGGTCCACGTCGCCGTCGTTGTCGACGTCGCCGGCAGCGACGCCCATCCCATGCCCGCGGGCGTCGAGCCCGCTCCCCGCGGTGACGTCGGTGAAGCGCGGCGCGCGGGTGCCGTCTGCGTCGACAGCCAGATCGTTGCGGTAGAGGCGACCCCGCGGCGGCAGCGGGCCGACCGGCTCGAAGAGGGCGTCGGCCAGCGCCTTGCCGTCGCCCATGATCTGCCCCTGGACGAAGTACGCGTCGAGGTCGCCGTCGTTGTCGTAGTCGAGGAGGCCGACGCCGGCCGGCATCATCTCGGGGGCGTAGAACTCGCCCGACATGCCGTTGAAGTGCACGAAGTCGAGGCCGCTGGCGGCGGCGCGCTCGACGAACCAGTCATCGGGGCCGGGCGCGGCTTCCGGGGCCGGAACCACGCCGTCGGCCGCGGTCGAGCCGGGATCGGCGGGGCCGTTCGTGCACGCGGCCAGCGCGAAAGCCGCGAGCCACCAGGCCGATCGCGCGTGCGTCCTGCCCGCCACCAAGGCGTACCCTACATGCGGGCGCGGTCGAGGTCCATTCGCGAGGGGCGCCGAGTTCCGGGCGCCGCCGGGCGGGGCCGCAGGGGTCTGCGCCGGACAGACCCGTCTTCCGGTCCTATCGGCAGCGCAGGGGCAGACCTTTAGCTCTTGGAGTTGCGCTTGGCACGCCTTTCGCACTAGGGTTCCGGTTACGGTTGGTCGGCTGGCGTCTTCGATCGGCGATTTACGGCGACTCCGTACGTATCGGTCCGCTGCAGCAACGAAGGAGGGGACGAGGATGCGACGACTTGTCGTTTGGATTGCGATCGTTGGGGTCGGGGGCCTCCTGCTCCCGGCGACCGCCGGGGCGCAAGGGGGCTCGATCTCCGGTCAGGTCGAGGACACGACGGGCGGAATCCTGCCCGGCGTCACCGTCGAGGCGGACAGCCCCGTCAACATCGAGGGGACCATCACCGCGTTCACCGACGGCGCGGGGCGCTACACCATCATCAACCTGCGGCCGGGCACCTACACCATCACGTTCACGCTGCCGGGGTTCAACACCTTCGTGCGCGAGGGGATCCTGCTGGTCGGTGACGCGGCCGTGCAGATCGATGCACAGATGGCGGTCGGCGCGCTCGAGGAGACCGTGACGGTCTCGGGCGAGTCGCCGGTGGTCGACGTGCAGCAGGTGCGGCGGCAGTTCGTGGCGACGCGGCAGATGATGGACGTTCTGCCGGCGGCGCGGACGTTCGCAGCCCGCGCCCTCCTGATTCCCGGCGTGCGGAACACGGGGATGAGCGAGGGGACGTACTGGCCGGCGGTGCACGGGTCGACGTGGAAGGACGCGCAGACGATGAACGACGGGATGCGCGCCAACAGCACGGTCGACGACGGCCAGTGGCAGATGGGCTGGGAGATGAACGACGCGGCGACGGCCGAGCTGACGTACGAGGCGGGGGGAGCCCCGGCCGAGGCGCAGGTCGGCGGCGTGGTGCAGAACGCGATTCCGAAGGAGGGCGGCAACACCTTCTCGGGGACGTGGTTCACGTACTACGGCGCGGAGGCGCTCTCGAGCAGCAACGCCGACGCGGAGTTGCGGGAGTTGCTGGGCGAGGTCAACAAGCTGTCGTACGACTACGACACGAACCCGGCGTTCGGCGGCCGGTTCATCCGGGACCGGCTGTGGTTCTTCGCGGCGATGCGGGCTACGGACCGGAAGGAGTTCCGAGCGGGGTCGTTCTTCGCGGAGCCGGGCGAGGCGTGCCGGCCGGCGGCCATCGACTGCATGGGCCGCCAGGAGACGCTGGACTACCACGGCGTCGAGGCGGGCGACCAGACCTTCACCCGGACCTACGGACGCACCGGCCTGCTGCGGCTGACGAACCAGTTGAGCGACCGTCACAAGTGGCGCATCGGGTTCGAGCGCGTGAACCGGCAGCACCCGCTGAACGACGCGCACCAGACGCGGCCGCCCGAGTCGGCGAACCGCATCCGGCAGCCGACCGGCTACCACGCGCAGACGCGGTGGACGTCGTCGCTGTCGAACCGGCTGCTGTTCGAGGCGGGCTTCTCGGTGCAGTACAACAAGTGGCGCCGCGAGCAGTTCGAGTGGAACCAGACCAGGCCGTCGACGTACGACCTGTCGACCGGCACGTGGGGCGGGGGCTTCTGGATCACCGGCTGGCAGCCGGAGAAGAGCCGCTACCTGAAGGCGTCGATGTCGTACGTGACGGGGTCGCACAACTTCAAGGCCGGCATCGAGCACCGGTGGGGGACGATCAGCCTCGACCAGCCGATGTTCGCGGACACCCGCACCTACTACTATGCGGGCGACACCCCGGTCGGCATCCAGGTACTGGCGACGCCGCTCGGGCCCGGGCTCGGCCAGCCGGGTCACTATGGTGGCGGGATCGACTTCGACACCGGCATCTTCGCGCAGGACTCGTGGACCCTCGGCAACTGGACGCTGAACCTGGGCGCCCGGGCCGACCTGTTCAGCTCCGGGGTGCCGCCGCAGAGCGCACCGGCGGGCACCTGGGTACCGGCGCGCGAGTTCCCGGCCTATCCGGGTCCGCGGTGGAACACGATCGCGGCACGGATCGGTGTGGCGTATGACGTGTTCGGCGACGGGCGGACGGCGCTGAAGGGCACCATGCACCAGTACGTCTCCTCGGAGTCGACGCGGCTGGCGATGGCGCGGAACCCGCTGTCGAGCTTCACGTGGTCGGCGGCCCAGGAGTTCCGCTCCTGGAACGACGCGGACGGCAACGGGTCGGTGGTCGGTCCGGATGGCCGCGTGCAGTACGAAGAGGTCGGCCCGTCACCGAACGTGAACTTCGGCACGGCGAACGACCTCAAGCTGCTGGACCTCGACGGCCGGGAAGGCCACTGGGAGTACAACGCGCAGATTCAGCACGAGCTGTTCTCTGGCGTTTCGGCGACGTTCGGGTGGTATCGCCGCAACTACCACAAGATGTGGTGGGAGGACAACACGCTGCGGGGTCCCGACGACTGGACGGCCTTCAACATCACGGGGCCGATGGATCCGCGGCTCGGCATGTGGAGCGGGCACAGCTACCAGCTCTACAACCTGAACGAGGACGTGTTCGGCCTGTCGCAGCAGACGGTCCGGACGTCGCCGATCAACGACCGGATCTACGACGGGTTCGAGTGGACGATCGACGGCCGCCTGGACAACGGCGCGTTCTTCGGCGGCAGCACCACCTACGAGCGGACGCAGATCAACGAGTGCGACCCGCAGTCCGACACGGGCGTCGGGTACGGGATCGACGACCGGAACGCCCTGCTGTGGTGCGACTCGCCGCGGGCGTGGCAGTGGATGTACAAGGCGCACGGCGCGTATCCG
>JAPOWL010000574.1:0-2538 GCA_026707615.1 Acidobacteriota bacterium
AAGCTTGCTTCCGGCCATATATGCTGCTCGCACCGTGGCGGGCGGCGGGTCACCCTGTACCCTGTAATTGACCTTGCGCGGTTGGTCGCGTGAAGTCGGGGCAGGCTGCCGGGAGCTACCAAAAGTCACCCCGTGCGTCGAGCACCTCCTTCGGACTTGTGCCCCGGCAGCCAGCCATCGATGGACGCCCCGTGGGGAGTTTGCGCCGCTGAGCGCCGGTACAGGGACCGACAGGCATCGATGGCGCGCCCGTTCGATTCGCCAGACGAGGAGGTCAGGTTGCAGGCAGGTTGGTTCGTGGGTGTCGACTGGGGTTCTCAGAAGCATCAGGTGTGCGTAACCGATGCTGCCGGTGAGGTGCTCGGAGAGCGAGCGTTCGAGCATGGCGGCGCGGGGTTGTCGGCGATGGCGGACTGGTTGCTGTCGTTCGCGGCGGGCGCGGCGGGCGCTATCAGCGTGGCGATCGAGACGCCGCGCGGGCCGGTGGTCGAGAGCCTGATGGAGCACGGCATCGCCATCCACTCGATCAACCCGAAGCAGCTCGACCGCTTCCGCGACCGTCTTTCGCCGGCGGGCGCGAAGGACGACCGTCGGGACGCGCAGGTGCTGGCCTCGGCGTTGCGTACCGACCCGCACTGTTTTCGCCGGCTGGAGCCGACCGACCCGACCATCGTAGAGCTGCGCGAGTGGTCGCGGCTGAGCGAGGAGCTGTCGCGGGAGCGGGTTCGCTTGGCCAATCGGATGCAGCAGCAGCTCTGGCGCTACTACCCGCAGTTCCTCGACGCGGTTGATGGCGACGTCGCGGCGCCGTGGGCGCTGGACCTGTGGCGGAGCCTGCCGACGCCGCGGGCCGGCCAGCGCGTTCGCGAGGTGACGCTGACCCGGGTGTTGAAGCAGCACCGTATCCGTCGCACCGATGCCGCGACGTTGCGCGCCAAGTTGCGGGTGCCGGCTGTCAAGGTTGCGCCGGGCGCAGTCGAAGCCGCCGTTACGCATGTGGAGCTCGTCGTCGAACGCCTCGTCCTGGTCAACCGCCAGCTCGACCGCGCACGGCGTGCGCTCGACGAACTGGTGGGGCGGCTCGCCGAGACTGCTTCGACGGAGGACTCGGACGCGTGCGCGGAGGGTGAACCAGCGCCATCGAAACAGCCGCCCGACGCGGCCATCCTGCTCTCGGTCCCCGGCATCGGCACCAAGGTCGCGGCCACGCTGCTTGCCGAGGGTGGCGACGCCGTAGAGCGGCGGGACTACGCCGCACTTCGCTGCCTGTGCGGAGTGGCTCCGGTCACCAAGCGTTCGGGCAAGAGCCTGATCGTGACGCGGCGTCTGGCGGCCGACGGCCGCCTGCGAGACGCCACCTATCATTGGGCTCGCACCGCCGCGCAACGCGATCCAGCTAGCCACAACAAGTATCAGGCGCTACGTGCCCGCGGCCACGGACACGCGCGCGCCCTGCGCTCGGTGGCCGACCGCCTGCTCGGCGTTGCCTGCGCGATGCTGCGCGATGGAGTCTGTTTCGACCCGCACCGTGTCGGGTCCACCAGGTGATCCGGCGGATCCCCGAGGAGGCTGCGGTCGGGAACGTGAACGTGGTTTCTCGGTTTCTCCGCGACAACGGAGCGGCGCACCGGCGTCACACTCGGCTGTAGTAGATTGCGGGCCAGCTTTCCGGCTGGCCCGCAAGGGCTTTCCCGCACGGTCGGCCGCGGCAGTCACCCAGGGGGCCGGCGCGGAGCAGAGGACCCGCGCCAGCGGGTTGACGGCCGCGGGTGACCGTGCGCGAGGTAAACGCGCTCCGAGCGTAGCGAGGGCATTCAATCGAAGCGAACTCGACTTGCAAAACGGTGGGGAGTCCGCAGGGCCGTAGCGAAGTATCCATGTGTCAAGTGGACCGAGATCAGCGCCGAAACTTTTCCGTGTAGGCCAAGGCCACGGGCAGCGCGGGCGGAGCGGAGCGACGCGCTTTGGCGGCGGGCGAGCACACGCTCACACTGGGGCTCAACGGTGCCGTCGGCGATCGGGTGGCGCTCAAACGGAAGCACGAGCTCGATCTCGTCCTCGCTCGGCAGCGTCAACGACGTGACCACAGACGCACGCTACGCGTGTGAGAAGTCCCCAGCCGGTCCTGCGGTGACGCACGCGCTTGCGGCCGCGGCCGGTGTGCTCCGGCTAGGCGGGTCAGGCGACCAAGTGCGATCCTGTCCGAGCAGTGCGTTGGCCAGCACCAGAAGCTTGCGCATGACGGCGACCACGGCGACCTTCCCCGGCTTCCCCTGGGCGACGAGCTGACGGTGTTTGGCGCGAAGGTCGGGGTTGTAGCAGATCGACGCCAAGGCCGGCATGTAGAGCTGCCGCCGCACCCGCGCCCGGCCGCCCTGAATGCGGCTCTGGCCCTGCCAGACGCCGGACTGACGAGTGACAGGGGCGAGCCCAGCCAAACTGGCGACCGCCTTGCCGTCGACGCGGCCGAGTTCCGGCATCAGCGACAACAGGGCCGCCGCAGTAACGCGAGACACGCCGGGAATCGACATCAGGATC
>JAPOWL010000574.1:2953-8726 GCA_026707615.1 Acidobacteriota bacterium
GGCAGCATCAGGTCGAGCAGCACCAGCCGCGGCCTCTCGGTCCGGATGATGCGCGCCAGGTCCCGCGGCGCGCCCGTCACGAGCGGGGCGTAGCCGGCGCCGGCGAGCGCGTCGCGGGACCTGGCGCGCATCATCCGGACCGAGAGGCCGCGGCTCGTGCTGCTCGACCTGATGCTGCCCGACGTCGACGGCATCGAGCTGATGGGGCAGGTCCCCGAGCTGGCCGACCTGCCGGTCATCTTCATCTCCGGCTACGGCCGCGACGAGACCATCGCCCGGGCGCTCGAGTCGGGCGCGGCCGACTACATCGTCAAGCCCTTCTCGCCGACCGAGCTGGTGGCCCGGGTCCGGGCCGCGCTCCGGCGCCGCGAGGAGCCCGAGCCGTTCGTGGTGGGCGAGCTCGCCATCGACTACGCGCAGCGCCGGGTGACGGTGGGCGGCGAGGAGGTCGAGCTCACCGCCACGGAGTACGAGCTGCTGAGCGTGCTCTCGCTCAACGCGGGACGGGTCGTGACGTTCGAGACGATTCTGCGCCGGGTGTGGGCCAAGCGGGAGAACGCCGACGCGAACCTCGTGCGGATCTTCGTCCGCAACCTCCGCGGCAAGCTCGGCGACAACGCCGCCAACCCGGCCTACATCTTCAACCACCGCGGCGTCGGCTACCGCATGGCGCAGCCGGCCGATCGATAGGAAGCGCGGAGGTGGCCCCGGGGCCGCGACCGGATGACGACGCCCGTCCGCGACCTGTTCGGCATCGACACGCGCTCGCTCGCGGTCTTCCGCATCGCGCTGGCCGCGGCCATCGTGGCCGACCTGCTGATTCGGTCGGCGGACCTCGCGGCCCTCCACACCGGGGAGGGCGTCCTGCCGCGCGCGCTGCTCGACGAGCAGGTGCGGGCCCGCGCGCCGGCGCTGGTGCCCGTCCTCGCCCTGGTGCCGCACGTGCTGCTCGACGGGGCGGCGGGACAGGCCCTGCTGTTCGCGCTGGCGGGAGCGGTGGCGGTGCTGCTGGCCGCGGGCTGGCGGACGCGCTGGATGACCGTCGCCTCGTGGGTCCTGCTGATGTCGCTCCAGGCCCGGAACCCGGCCGTGCGGAACGGCGGGGACGAGATCTTCCGGCTGCTGCTGTTCTGGTCGATGTTCCTGCCGCTCGGGGCGAGCTGGTCGCTCGACGCCCGCCGGGCGGGGCGCCCCGGCCCGCCGCGCCTCCTCACCGGCGGCGCGCCCGCGGCCCTCCTGCTGCAGGTGGCGCTGATCTATCCCTTCAACGCGCTGTACAAGGACGGCGCGGCGTGGACCACCGACTTCACGGCCCTCGAGCTGTTCCTCGGCAACGCCACGTGGAGCGCCGCGGCGGGCACGGCCCTGCTCGCCTGGCCCGGCCTGCTCCAGGTGATGACGGCCGCCATTCTGGGCCTGGAGTGGTGCGGCTGGATGCTCGCGTTCTCCCCCGTCCGGCACGGTGCGGCGCGCACTCTCGCGGTCGTGCTCTTCGCCGGCTTCCACGCCGGCATCCTGGTGCTGTCGCAGATCGACTTCTTCGCGGTGGTGGGCATCGTGGCCTGGACCGTGTTCCTGCCCCCCTGGTTCTGGACGCGGGTTGCCGCGGTCGGCCGGCGCGGGCCGCCGCCGGAGGAGGCGCCCGCGCGCCAGCCGGTGCCGCGGCTCGAGGGCGCCGCGGCGCTGGCGATCCTCGGCTACGTCGTCTTCCTGAACGTGACCGGCTACACCGGGCTCTTCGGGCGGCCCGCGCCCAGCGTGCTCCAGGCGCCGGCCCTGGTGCTGCAGATCGACCAGCAGTGGAACATGTTCTCGCCCGAGCCGGCCCGCCGGAGCCGCTTCCTGGCCGCGCGCGGCGAGACCGCCGGGGGCGGGACGGTGGATCTCCTCGTGGACGCACAACCGCTCGGCGCCGGCACGGCGATGCACCCGCCGTCGGGCCGCTTCGCGCGCGACCGCTGGCGCGCGTACTTCGGCTACCTGCACCGCCAGCCGGCGGAAGCGCGCGAGCGTCTCGGCGGGCGGCTGGCCGCCTGGCTCGGCGCCCAGTGGAACGCCGCCCACCGCGGCGACGAGCGCCTGGAGCGCGTGCGCCTCTACCGGGTGGACACCCCGATCGCCCTGGCGGGCGACCCCGAGCCCGACCGCCGCCGATCGCGCGTCCGCGAGCTGGCGACGGTTACCGTCAGCGCTCCGCCGCAGGGCGCCTCACGCGTCCTGCCGCCGCGCGGCTGAGACCCGGCGGGATTCACGCGTCTCTCGCTGCGAGCCGCGCCACGACGGCGGGTTCGGGCTCAGAACAACACCAGCACCCCAAGGCGCAGCATTCGGCCGCCGAGAATCGTGAGCGGCTGGCCGGCGGAGCCGTACGTCTCGATCTCGGCCAGCACGGGACTGGAGTTGCCGACATTGAAGAGGTCGAGCGCCGGAAGGAGTTCCACGCCGCCGACCCTGAAGCGCCGCTTGATGCTCATGTCGATCTGGTTCCAGCGGTCGAGATACTGCGCACCGGGAGCGAGCAGAAGGACGTCGTCAATCGGGACGGTAGGCCTTCCATCGGGAAACAGGCGGTACGGCACGGGGTACGCCACGTCGCTCCACCGCGGGTCGGTGTTGTCCGGTGGCGGGAAGGGGGTAGCCGGCGGGGTGCCGGCACCCGGATAGCTGATGAACGAGACCGCGCCCTCGAGCCCACCCGGCAGCTCGTGCGACGCGGCGAGCTTGAACTCGTGCCGGAAGGCGATGGGGTCCACGACGCCGTGGTCCTGGAACAGCTCCCCCGTCTCGTCGCAGAAGCGGAAGCGGTTCGGGTCGTGCGTGTCGCAGTCCGTGGCCAGTTGCCGGTCGGCGTACCACCCGGCGACGACCGTGCCGCCCCCCGCAAGCCGAGCCTGCACGCTGACCTCGACCCCGTGATAGGTGCGCCTGTCGAGGTCGGACGACCGCTCGACCACGTCTCCGATCTCCGTACCGGGAATGAGATCGTAGACGGGAATCATCTCGCTCGGGTCCAGCGGATTGGCGATGTCGAACCGGCGGTAGTCGTCCGGCGACACTCCGATGTCGCGCAACGCCCACAGCCGGCCCTCGGTGGAGTGAAAGTGGGCGACGTTGAGCGATACGCCGTCCGCCAGCTCCTGCTGCACGCCGAACGAGAAGTCCCAGCTGTCCTCGCGTTGCAGGTTCGGATCGGGCCGGCGTGCGGCGCGAACCCCGAACTGCGGGTCGCTGCTGGGTACGATCTCGTTGTCCTGCGCGATGTCGTCCCCATTCGTCGGGAGGTCCCGGCCGTCGAGGTCGCGGTCGAACCAGCTGCGGTATTCGCCGCTTCGCCGGACGGGGCTGTAGGGCCGCAGCGCAGAGGTGCCCAGCGCTTGCACGTAGCGTCCGGCGCTGAACTTGAGTGCCGTGCGCGCGGTGCCGAACAGGTCCCAGACAACGCTGAAGCGGGGCAGCACGTCGGTGAAGTCGAGTACTTCGGCCTTCCGGGCCCGGCGCGCCGGCACGAAGCGGCCGCGCGGCGACGAGCTCTCTCCGATGCCGCCCTTGAAGTGCTCCACGCGGACGCCGGCATGGAACGTGAAGCGGTCGAGCGTCCACTGATCCTGCACGTAGATCCCGAGGTCCCGGTTGATCTCCGACCTGATCACGGAGGGGTTGGGCGAGACTCGCACCCGGAACGGGTCCCCGTCGAGGTACCACTGCACCAGCGAACCGTTGTGCGCCTCGTTTGACGACAGCCCGTGTCCCCAGCGGCCCGTGAGGCCGGCCTTGAAGCTGTGCGAACCGGTGACGTACGCCACGGTGGCCAGGTACACGTAGGCCGGCAGTCTCGATTCCTGGCAGCAGTAGCCGCGGTCGGACGCCTTCGTCACGTAGTTCCCGGGAAGGTGGACCTGGCCGGCGTTCGCGTACCAGGGCGTGGTCTGCGTCTCGGGCGGCCCTGCCCACGTCGCGGGAGATTCGAAATGCGTGCCGGCCTGTGGAACGAAGAATCTGTTCCGGTACCGCCAATGTTGAAAGCCGGCCTCGATCAGAAGGCGGTTGGTCGCGGTGTGGGTCCACTTCGTGGGCCACACGTACTGTGTGCCGCGCGAGTACCTCTCCGGCACCGTCGCCCAGTCGGTCGTCGCCGTGCCCCGCAGGTGCGACTGGTAACGCCAGAACTGATCCCGGTAACTGGTGACCTTGTGGCTCTCGCCCGCCTGCCAGGTGAGGCGGAAGGAGACATTGTCGGTAGCGGTGTCGTTGAAGCCCGGGCGGCTCGGATCGGGCAGGAGCCGGCCCGTCTCCGGATCCGGAGAGAAGAAGCTGGCGCCGGCCGGACGGAGCCTGGCGTGGTTGATTCGCCCCGAAGCGTAGAACCAGAGCCGGTCGCGGACGATGGGTCCGCCAAGGGCCGGGTTGATGTCGAACATGTGATCCGTGGACGTGGGCGTCGTGGCGCCGCGGGCGCGGAGCTGGTCGGTGATGTTGTCTGCCTGCCAGTCGGCGACCATACCGCTGAAGTAGACGTCGCCGCTGAAGTCGTTCGAGCCTTCCTTGGGGATCATGTTGATGCGGATGCCGCCGCCGGCGGTTTCCGCCGTGGTCGGGTTGGTCTCGATGGAGACCTCCTGCGTCATCCCGATGTTGTCGTAGGGAAGGAAGCCGCCCCCGAGTATCATCCGGGTGTCGACGCCGTCGACCTCGGACGTGTTCTGCGCGTGGCTCTTGCCGCGGGCGGTCATGTACTGCTGCACTATCGTGCTCCCCGCGCCGCCCAGCATCGAGCCGGTCATCTTCATGCCCGGCAGAATCTTCCCGACGGTGTGCGTGGTGCGGTTGGTCGGCAGGGCCTGGATGGTCTCGCGGCCGATTACGGAGCGCTGCGTGGCCTGCTGCACGTCGACGACCGGTGTGGCACCGGTGACGGTGACGGTCTCTTCGAGGGAGCCGACCGCGAGCCGTGCATTGATCGGCACGCTCACGCCGGCAAGCACCTCGACGCCTTCCCGGACGACGGTGCTGAAGCCCGGCAGCGTGAACGTGATCGTGTAGAGGCCGGGGCGCAGCGCCTCCACGGCGTAACGTCCCCGCGCATCGCTGAATGCGACGCGACGCCGCTCGATGAGGGCCTCGCTGGCGGCCACCACGGTGACTCCCGGCAGCACGCCGCCCGTCTCGTCGGAGACGCTGCCGGCGATGGAACTCTGAGCGGACGCGACGGAAGCCGCCGCAAGAGACACGAAGGCAAGGGCTGGAATTCGTAATCGACCTGTCACGGTAAGGACCTCCCATACGGTCGGGAGCCAAGCCGGACGCCATGACCGACGCGCGAGCAGGGCGCCAGCGATGATGCGACTAAGCGTGGCTTCTTGAGATCGGATCAACGAGACCGTCGCCGGCGGGGTGCGGGCCCGGTGCGGACGATGCGGTGCGAGTCGACCCCTGCGAACGTAGTGCATCGATGTGCCGCTCGTCGCCGCCCATATGGGGGGGTTCGATTCGGCGTGGCGCCGGCGCGGGATGCCGCCCTCGAATCCAGGCAGGGCGGTGGAGGGGCGCGTGGTACGATCGCGGGCCGGGCGCCCCGGCCGGAAAGAACCATGGCCGACATCCGACTCGCGCTGCGCGTCCTGCTCAAGACCCCGGTCGTCACGAGCGTCGCGGTGGCGTCGCTGGCCCTCGGCATCGGGGCCAACGCGGCGATCTTTTCCCTGTTCAGCCAGATCCTTCTGCGTCCGCTGCCGGTCGTCGAGCCTCGAGGGCTGGTCAACCTCCGAGCGCCGGG
>JAPOWL010000477.1 GCA_026707615.1 Acidobacteriota bacterium
GGTGATCGCGAAGATTGAAAGCGCACGGACCGGCGAGCGGACCATCGCGGTCGCGCTGGGCGGTTTCGTCTAGGAGTCTGCGCCGCAGAACGCAACGGAGTGAGTTCTACGGCGCAGACTCATGGAGCGGGGGATGGGCCGAAACGCCGAGCCGGCGAGGCGTTTCGGGGCGCTAGCGCGCTCTCCGCGCGCCCGGCGACAGGAGCGGCTGGAACGGCGCGGCCAGCGTGAGCGTCTCCGTCCTCGGGGTGTAGCAGATCGTCTCGCTGCAGACCTGGTACAGGATCGACAGCGGCACGTCGACCACGTCCGGCCGGTCCTGGTTCGAGCGGTGGAACACGTCGGCGTTCGGCGTGACCGGAATCGCGACGTCGACGACGCCTTCGTAGACGTTCAGCGTGACGCCCAGCAAGGGGAACTCCCGCTGGTATGTCGGTGGGTACTGCACTGTCCCCACCCACAGGCCGGGGGTGTCGGGAATCGTCACTTCCGAGGCGATGTAGTTGTCGGGAAGCGGCCGGCCGTACATGTGAAGGCCGTCCTCGAGCTCGAAGCGCACGTGCACTGTCGACTGGGTCTCGAACGTCATCGACTCGTCGGACAGAAAGGCGGAGATCCTGACCTGATCCGTGCCGAGCTCGACCGCCGGCGCCTCGTGACGCGCCAGTATTCTGCCGAGCGCGGAATCGCGAATCGTACCGGCCGATTCCCGGGTGGCGTAGTGGCGGTGGAAGAACTTCTCGGTGACCACGCCGCTCTCGTCCGTTACGTAGACGCCGGGGAACGGCACCCCGTAGAAGCTGCGGCCGGCGCCTTGCTCCGGATCATCCGGGGAGATCAAGGTGTTGAGGATGCCGAACTCGCGAATCACGGCCGAGTCGGCGTCGGACAGCAGATCGTACGTCACGTCGTGCTCGTCGGCGAACGCCTGAAGTTGCTCCGGACTGTCATAGCTCACGCCGTAGACGCGGATCCCTGCCTCTTCGAAGAGCCCGAGGTTCGTTTGCAGCTCGACCAGCTGCGTGCGGCAGTACGGTCACCACACCGCCGAGCGATAGAAGACGACGATCGACTTCGAATCGCCCCGGTCGGCGTGGTAGTCGACCATGCGTCCCTGCTGATTCGGCAGCGAGAACTCCGGAAGCCGCTCGCCGACCTCCGGTCCCGACGGGAACTCGTGGGACGTCGGGTAGCGGCGCCCCGGATGACTCACGGGCAGGCCGAACGTGATTCCGTGGTCGTCGGTCGTGGTGCCCGGCTCCAGGACTTCGTGCACGGAGCGGACCGGGGCGGCGTCCTGCGCGGCTGCCGCGGCCGGAGCCGCCAGCACCGCGAGCGCCGCCAGGAGTATCCAGCGTGTCATCGTCTCGTCTCCCGAGAATGGCGCCGGCGACAGACCGGCCGCCTTCGCTACGAGTCCCGCCATTCTACACGCGCGCCGGGCACCCGACCCGGAGGCCTCCCGGGGCGGGCGGTCGGGCACGCCCGGAATCGGGGTCGGGCCGTGGGCGACGGTCGTCACGGACGGTCGCCACGCAGGCGTGAGAATCCTCTACCATAGGGGGTCGCGGTTCAGGCCCTGCTTGCGGTACGCTCCCATGGTCGGCGCCCAATGATGAACGACTCTCTCGCAACCGTTCCCTCGAACGCGTATCTGGCTTCCGGATCGCGTCTGACGGCGTGCGCCGCGGCCTGGTGTGGCCTGCACTGCGCGCTCACACCGGTCCTGGTCGTGGTGGCCCCTGCCCTCGCGCTCGCCGAAGGCGTCGAGCGCGCCATGTGGGTCGGGACCGTCCTTCTCGGCGTGGTGCTGCTCTGCCTCGGCCCGGCCCGCAAGAACGCGGCCGTGACCCTCACCTTCGCAGGAGGAGCTGCTCTCTGGGCAGCCTCCCTCGCCGGCTGGCTCGAGCCGCTGCCGGAGACCCTGACCTCGGCCACCGGCAGCCTGACCCTCGCCGTCGCACTGGTGCAGAGTGCCCGCATCTGCCAGGCCGGCGCGTGCGTGGCATGCGCCGACGAGGAGCCTGTGGATCGAGGAGGCTGACGATGATCGGGATGGCGTCCTGGCCGTCCCGTCAAGGCAGCGCGAAGACGAACAGCGTGTTGCCGTCGCTCGGCCGAAGCTCCGGGGTCATCCGGTTGAACATCGACGACGTCAGGGACTGCCCCGTGCTGACCGCCACGTACTGCCGGCCGCCCACCGCGTAGGTGACCGGGAAGCCGGTGATCGGCGAGCCGAGGTTGATCTCCCAGAGGACCTCGCCGGTCTCGTGGTCGAAGGCGCGGAAGCGGCCGTTGTGGTCGCCGCCGAAGACCAGTCCGCCACCGGTGGTCATGAGCGAGCTCGTGGCGGCGCGTTGCTCGTACTTCCAGAGGAGGGCGCCGGTCTCGGCCGAGATCGCCTGCACCGTTCCCACCTGATCCGTGCCGGGCGCGATTTCGTTGCGCACGGCGAGCGCGTAGAGCGAGCCGTCGTCGGTCGCCATCATGCGGGCGCAGGCGTTGCGGAGCGGGAAGTACATCGTGTTCGTCAGCGGGCTGTAGGCGCCCGCCTCCCAGTCCTTCCCGCCGATCAGCGTCGGGCAGGCCAGCACCTCCTGCCCCTCGCGACGGAAGACGACCTCGGAGTTCTCCGACACCGCGCCGGTCGCCCCGTCGATGCTGCTGACGACGTTCTGGGCCACGGTGGGCGTCGCCCAGAGGAACTCCCCGGTGGCGCGGTCGAGGGTGTAGACGATGCCCGTCTTGCCGGGGATGCCGGTCATCACGCGGCGCTCCTCGCCCGGCTGCAGCCGCGGGTTGATCCAGGCGACGGCCGACGGGTCGGGGCGCACCGCGGTGTCGACCAGCAGGCGCTCGAAGGGATGGTCGAGGTCCCAGCTGTCGTTCAGGTGCTGGTAGTACCAGGCGATCTCGCCCGTGTCGGCGTCGAGGGCGAGGGTGGAGTTGTGGTACAGGTGCTTGTTCCCCACGCCGCCGATCATGAACTTCGGCGCCGGCGACGTGACCGACGTGCCGATGTAGACGAGGTTCAGCTCCGGGTCGTAGCTCGGGACCATCCACGCCCCGACGTGCCTGCGCTCCTCGAACGGCACGCCGCCCCACGTCTCGTCTCCCGGCTCTCCGGGGGCCGGGATGGTGCGCCGCCGCCACAGCTCCTCGCCGGTCTCCGCGTCGTGGGCGACGATGACGCAGGCGTCGGGGCCGCCGCGCGGCGTGCAGCCGCGCCCCGAGACGACCTTGCCGCCGGCGATGATGGGCCCCGAGCTCTGGTTGGCCGGGTTCACCCGGTAGTCGAGGATCTCGGTCTCCCAGACGAGCTCGCCGGTCGCCGCGTCGAGGGCGAAGACGTAGTCGTCGCCGCTCGTGTCGATGATGCGCGTTCCGTGGATGGCCAGGTTGCGATTGATGTCGGTCAGGCTGGCGAGCATGTACTCGTCGAGGTCGTCGGGACGGTCGCGGCGGTGCTCCCAGCGCAGATCGCCGCTTGCGGCGTCGATCGCCTGGACGACGTCCTGCGGGTTCGGCATGTACAGGACGCCGTCGTGGACGAGCGGCGTCCCCTGCTGCAGGCCCGGCCCGAGCCCCCGGCTCCAGACCATGCGCAGCGTCCCGACGTTCTCCCGGTCGATCTCGTCGAGCGGGCTGTAGCCCCAGCCGTCGAGGGTGCGGCGCCACATCAGCCAGTCCTCCGGCGCCGGGTCCTGGAGCATCGCGTCGGTGACCGGAGCCACCGCGGAGGGCTGTCCGGCCGGGGCCGATTGCGCTTCCCCGGACGAGGCGGCGAAGCAGACCAGCGCCGCCGCGAGAAGAAAGGCGCGAACGGGACGACCGCAGCTTGACGACGGACCTTCTGCGTGCATGTCGACCTCCTGCCGGTGGGGCGGAGCTCTCGCGGGGAGGTTACGTCCTCCGCGGGCGTCGTGCCCTACGAGGGTTTCATGTCCGGAGGCGGCGCCGCGGCGGTCACCGCCGACGGCGTCGCACCCGCCGATCCGGCCGCCGCCGCGGGTCCGGCCGTCTCCGCCGGTAGAGTCTCCGCCGGTGGGGTCCCCGCCTGTCCGGCCGGCTCGACGGGCCGCTCGCAGAACACCTTGACCGCATCCATGTCCGTCTCGACGGCGCCCTTGACCATGCGCAGCATCAGGGGAACGGCCAGTCGGGCAGAGAGCTTCTGCGGGCGGGCGTCCATCACCATCGTCAGCTCGGTGCTCCCGCCCGCCGGCGACACCGTGAACACCGTGTCCCAGATGGTCCCGCCGGCCTCGGAAACGATGCGCACGTGGTCGTTCTCGACGTACTCCGTCACCTCGAGCTCCGTCGACGCCTCCCGCCCGTTCATCAGTCGCGTCTCGCGGAAGCGCGTCCCGACGCCGGAGCGCACCTCCGAAAGGAACTCCACGTTGACGATGTGCGGCACCGCCTGCGAGAAGCGGCCGATGTCGGCCACAGTGCGGAAGACGACGTCCGCGGGCGCTTCGATCACGCGGGTGACGGTGACGCTGGCCATGAGGCGACTCCTCTCGTTCCTCGTGCGGGCCCCGGGGAGTCTGCGCCGTGCACGTGGCCGGGGCATCCTCGCGCCCGCGCAGACTCCGAACGCGCCCGTCAGTCCGCCGGCAGGGCGTAGGACACGATGTGGTCGGTGGCGGCTATGGCCACGTACTGCCGGCCGTCGGCGCCGAGGTAGGTCATCGGGTCCGCGTTGCCCCGTCCCCCGAGCCGCTCCGACCATACCTCCCGCCCGGACGCCGCCTCGATCGCCCGCAGGCGGTTGTCGTCGGTCGCGGCGATGAACAGCAGCCCCCCGGCGGTCACGATGGCCGCGGCGCGACCGGGGCGGCCCGTGCGCTGCCGACCGTCGGGCAGCGTCTCGGTGACGCCGACCGTCTCGCGCCAGGCGATCTCCCCCGTCGCCACGTCGACCGCCGTCAACTGGCCCCACGGCGGCTTCTGGCACGGCATCCGCACCCCGTCGAGGTTGACCTCGAAGCTCGCCGGACCGGTTCGCTTCTCGTAGGGCGACGGCGCCCCGTCGTCCTGCGCCTCGACCATCCAGCCGAGCGCCCCGACATCCATCGAGAAGACGAAGGCGTAGCCGGTCGCGGCATCGAACGCCACCCCGCCCCAGTTGGGGCCGCCGACGCCACCGGGGAAGTTCAGCGTCGTCCGCGCGGGCCCGCCGGCCGGCCGGTAGACCCACGGCGTGAACGGACCGGCGTTATGGACCTCGCCCAGGCTCGCGACGAGATCCGCGCACGCCGCGGCGTGCTCGGGGCTGGTGTCCTCGCCGGTCACGAGGTCGTCGGCGTCGTACGAGACCTTGCCCATCGGCGGCGGCAGCACGGGGAACGGCTGCGTCGGGTAGGTGGCCTCGCCCGGCACGTCGCTCGCGGCCACCTCCCGTTCCTCCACTCCGTAGATCGGCTCGCCGGTCTCCCGGTTCAGGATGTAGAGATAGCCGGACTTGGTGGTGACGCCGAGCGCGGGGATGGCGCCCTCGTCGCGCGGGATGTCGAAGAGCGCCGGCGGGGCGGGCGGGTCGGC
The DNA here is from genome assembly GCA_026707615.1 of Acidobacteriota bacterium. Classification (GTDB taxonomy): domain Bacteria; phylum Acidobacteriota; class Vicinamibacteria; order Vicinamibacterales; family UBA8438; genus JAGWAJ01. The sequence continues at coordinate 5,548 of JAPOWL010000477.1, forward strand.
GTCCCAGAGGTCGTGGTGAATGGTCTGGAAGTGCCAGCGGTAGGCGCCCGTCGCGGCGTCGACGGCGACGACGGAGTTGCCGTAGAGGTTGGCCCCCGGCCGGTCGCCGCCGTAGGCGCCGGGGATGGGGGACGCCAGGGGCAGGTAGATGAGGTCCCGCTCCGCGTCGGCCGTGAAGAAGAACGGCCAGGCGTTGGCACCGAGCCGGTCCCGCCAGCTGTCGCCTTCCCAGGTGTCGTGGCCGGGCTGCCCGGGCTGCGCGACGGAGTCGAACTCCCACACCTTGGCGCCGGTGCGGGCGTCGTAGGCCCGCGCGTTCCCGATGCCGCCGATGGTGCCGGGCGGGGTGTTGGCGCCGACCACGACGACGTTGCCGTAGACGAGCGGCACGGAGTTGTAGGGCACGCCGATGTCGACCTCGCCGCCCTCGCCGAAGCTCGTGATCGGATAGCCTGTCGCCGCCTCGAGCGCGATCAGGCGGCGGGAGGCCATGAAGAGGATGCGCGGCTGCCGCTCCTCGTCGCCCGCCCAGTAGGCGACGCCGCGCCGCGACGGCGCGCCGCCCTCCACCGGGTGCCGCCACAGCTCGCGGCCGCTGACCGGGTCGAGCGCCACCACGCGGTCCGCGGCGGGCAGGTACATGACGCCGTCGACGACGATCGGCGTCACCTGCGAGTTCGGCCCCCGGCCGTCCGGGCGCGGATTCGCCGGCTGGAGCGAATAGGTCCACGCCTGGGCCAGGTCGGCCGCGTTGGCGGGCGTGATCTGCGCCAGCGGCGAGTGCCCGGTGCCGGCCAGGTCGCCGCGGTACATCGGCCAGTCGGCTCCCTCGGGCGCCACCGTCTGGGCGGACGGCGCGCTGCCGCACCCGGCGAGCGGCAGCGCCACGAGCACGGCCGCACATCCCGTCATCAGCCTCATCGAGCGCATGGCGTCTGGGCCTCCTCTTCGCGGCTCGCTGCAAGTCACTGCAACGAAAGCGCCGGGAATTGTACAACGCGGCCCCCGGCGCCCGGTTGCGCTCCGGCCGCGTCGGGGCAAGTCCGGGCCGAGCGCGGTGTACGCTATACGCATTCCAGGGGGGAGAAGGAACATGCGCCTCAGCTCGCCGAACCGGATGCTGGCGGCGGCGGCCCTCGTGGCGGCTTCGGCCGTTGCGGTCAGCGGGCAGTATCAGCTCACGGTCACGCGGGACCGGCTGATCAACGCGCAGAACGAGCCGCAGAACTGGCTGCTGATGAACGGCGACTACGGCTCGCAGCGCTACTCGAAGCTGACGCAGATCAACCGCGACAACGTCGACCGGCTGCGCATGGTCTGGGCGCTGGCCCTCGGCGGGATGCAGGACACGGTCGGGAACGGCCCCGAGAACGAGAACAACCCCCTCGTGGACAACGGCTTCCTGTACACCAGCGACGGCTGGGGCACGGTCTACAAGATCGACGCCCGCAATCCCGACTACGGGGAGTTCGTCTGGATCACCGACCCCGGCGTCGATCACGAGACCAACCGCTCCCGGACCCGCGGCATCGCCCTCTGGGAGGACAAGGTCCTGCAGAACCTGCAGGACGGGCGCGTGCTCGCCATCCACCGCGACGACGGCGAGATCCTCTGGGACGTCGAGGTGGCCGGGTTCAACGAGTTCGGGGCGCGGGAGCGGTTCCTCACCGCCCCGCTCGCGGCCGACGGCAAGGTGCTGGTGCAGAACGGGGCCGGGGACGGCGGCACGCGGGGCTGGGTGGCGGCCCTCGACATCGAGACCGGCGAGGAGCTCTGGCGCTGGTACACCGTCCCCGAGCCGGGACAGCCCGGCAGCGAGACCTGGAAGGACGACCACAACGCCTGGAAGACGGGCGGGGGAGGCGTCTGGCAGACGGGCTCCTACGACCCCGAGAACAACCTCTACATCTTCGGCACCGGCAACCCGTACCCCATCTACGACGCCGAGTACCGACCCGGCGACAACCTGTTCACCAACTCCGCCGTGGCCCTCGACGTGGCCACCGGCGAGCGCCGCTGGCACTTCCAGTACACGCCGAACGACTCGTGGGACTACGACGAGGTCGGCGTGCACATGCTCTACGACACGCTGATCGACGGCCAGCAGCGGAAGGTGGCCGCCCACTTCGCCCGCAACGGCTTCTTCTACTCCGTCGACCGCGAGACGGGCCGCTTCATCAAGGGCTCGCAGTACGTCAACGAATTGACGTGGACGGCCGGCCTCAATCCCGAGACCGGCATGCCCCTCGAGTACGACCCGAACCTCGACATCCAGATCTACAACCCGGAGGCGCGCGCCCTGCGCACCGACCGGGACGAGATGAAGCGCGCCTGCCCGACGTGGCACGGCGGCATCGCCCACCAGCCGACCGCGTTCAACCCCGAGAAGGGAATCGCCTACGGGGCCGGCACGGAGGGCTGCTTCTCGCAGACCGGGGCGCGGGTGGTGCCGCTGGGCCCCGACGGCGGCATCGACCGGGAGGCCAGCGAGCGGCGCGAGTACACGAGCGACCTCTACTACGGCTCGATCACCGCCGTCGACACCGACACCCACGAGGTCATCGCGAAGGCGGTCACCGAGATCGAGGTGCGCTCGGGCGCCATCGCGACGGCCGGCGGCCTCGTCTTCAGCGCCCTCCAGGACGGCTGGGTGGTCGCCTACCACGACGAGACGCTGCAGGAGCTGTGGCGCTTCAACGTGGGCACGCCGCTCAAGGGCGCGCCGGTCACCTACGCCATCGGACCGCGGCAGTACCTCGCGGTGCAGGCGAGCGGCCGGCACCTGCACCCGGTCCGCTACGACAACCTGGAGAACTCGAGCTACCTGTTCGTCTTCGCGCTCGATCAGTAGCTACGCGGAACCGAACACCCGATCCACGGGGAAGCGGAGGCCGGGCAGACGCGGGGAGGTCACCGTCCGGCCCTTGCCGTATACGCCGTCGATTTCGAAATGGGTGTCGGCCAGACGCAACCCCGTCAATGTCCCGGCGACGGGGTCGACCTGCCAGTACTCGCGCACGGCGTGCTTCGCATAGAGCGCTCGCTTCTCGATCCGGTCACGCTTCGCCGAGGAGGGTCACAGCACCTCCACCACGGGGTCGGGCGCACCCCGCACGTTCTCGGGGACGATGAAGGTCACGCAACCTGCGATCAGT
>JAPOWL010000209.1 GCA_026707615.1 Acidobacteriota bacterium
CGCGGCGAAGGTGGTGGCGGCCCCGCGTTGAACCCGACGATGCAGCGGTCCGACGTGTTGCGATCGGTGTAGGAGTCGGCCGGGTGCGCCTCCATGTGGGCGCGGCGGGCGGCGGCCCGCTCGGCGCCGACCTCGGAGAGCTCGGGGAAGCGGCCGTTGGGCGGATGGATGATCAGGGACGTTCGCCGCGTCTCGATCGGCTTCGTCCCCTCATCCATCCAGAAGTTGTTGTAGGCGCCGACGTTGCCGCCCACCTCGGTGCGCTGCGCCGCCGCCTCCCACAACTCGATGCCGCGCTCGATCGCCGCCTGCTCGGCCGCCGCGGCCTCCTCGACGGTCAGGAAGGCCCGATCGCCCAAACCCTCGAGCCGCTCGAGCGGCGTGATGGTCCGGAAGTCCCAGATCCCCTGCAGGTCGGGGTCGCCCCACGCCGTTCGCAGCGTCTGGGCCGCCGCCGGGGCGGCCGCGAGCGCGACGATCGCGGCCAGCGTGCACACCGCAGCAGAGTACCGATGCTTCATCTCAGCCTCCCCGTACCCTCGCGGCGCCGCTCACGTGCTCGTGTCCCGGTCGCCCCATGCCGCCGTCCTGTCGGATGCCGATCTCGCCGCGAACGGCGCTGGCCGCCATGGCCATCGAGAGCGTTGCCGCCATTGACTCGATGGGTGCACCGAAGTCTAATCCACGTACGCCGCCCTGATCGCGACCGGGTCCCGAGTGATTGGCGAGTGATGATGAGCGTCGTGCCTCCGGAGCGCGCCATCCACGGGGACGGTACCCGGCCGTCACGGTCCCCGCGTGGTTGGAGGCTTCGATGAAGTTATCCGTGGTCGGGCGATCGGCGGCGCTGTCGATGGCCGCGCTGGCGCTGCTGCTGTCGGCGGAGCTGCATGGCGCGGGCTCGCAGCGCGGCTCCGGCGCGGGCTCGCAGCAGCGTGACTCCGGCGCGGGCTCGCAGCAGCGTGACTCCGCCGGGGGCCCGCAGCAGCCTGGCGCCGCCGCGGCGACGGCCCGATCCCCGCAGCGGTTGTTGCTCGACCGCTACTGCGTCGCCTGCCACAACGAGAGCCTCAAGACCGCCGGCCTGACGCTGGACCTCCTGGACGTGGACGACGTGGCGGCGCGTCCCGAGGTGTGGGAGAAGGTGGTGCGCAAGCTGCGGGCCGGCCTCATGCCCCCGATGGGGCGGCCGCGTCCGGACCGCGAGGCGTACGACGGGTTCGCGGGCTGGCTGGAGGCCCGGCTCGACCGCGCCGCCGCGCTCGACCCCGACCCCGGCCGGTCACCGGTGTTCCATCGCCTGAACCGCGCCGAGTACGCGAACGCGATCCGCGATCTGCTGGCCGTGGAGGTCGATGCGACGGAGCTGCTGCCGGCCGACGACGCGAGCTACGGGTTCGACAACATCGCCGCCTCCCTGCGGATGTCGCCGACGCTCGTCGACCGCTACCTGGCCGCGGCGCGCAAGATCAGTCGCACGGCGGTCGGAAGCTCGGCGGCGCCGCCCGCGGTGCAGGTCTATCACCTGCCGCCGGACCTCCCGCAGGAGCGGCACATCGAGGGGCTGCCGCTGGGCACGCGCGGCGGCACGCTGGTCCGGCACCACTTCCCGAAGGATGGCGAGTACGTCATTCAGGCCAAGCTGGCCCTCGACATCGCGGACAACATTCCGCGCTACGACGAGACGCACGAGCTGGAGATCCTGCTCGACGGCGAGCCGGCCGCGCGGTTCACGTTCGCCGGCGAGCCGGATCCCGACGAGGAACCCGAAGAAGGCGCAGCGCTCAGGGCCGGAACGAACACCGCCGAGCAGTCCGGCTACCGGCGGAACCTCGACGAGCACTGGCGCGTGCGCGTCCCCGTGACGGCGGGCGTGCACGAGGTGGCGGCCGCGTTCGTCGAGAACGGGCAACTGCTGACCGAGGCGACGCGGACCAACACCTTTGCCCGGCTCCGCCTGACGCTCGTGGAGCCGTCGGTGCGCGCCTACGCCGGCGGCTACTTCAACGACGAGACGCGCTCGGGTCGGTATCTCGCGCACCTCACCGTGACGGGGCCGTTCGCGCCGGGCGGGCCCGGCGACACCGAGAGCCGCCGGCGCATCTTCACGTGCCGGCCGGCGGCGCCGGAGGAAGAAGGGCCCTGCGCGGCGCAGATCCTCTCGACGCTGGCGCGGCGCGCCTACCGGCGGCCGCCGAGCGACGCGGAGCTGGACCTCCTGCTGGCCGCGTACCGCGACGGCCGGCGCGCGGAGGGCTTCGCTACGAGGTTCGACGCGGGGATCGAGCGGGCGCTGCGGCAATTGCTCGTCGCCCCGGGCTTCCTGTACCGCATCGAGGAACGGCCGCGGGACGTAGCGCCGGATACGAACTACCCCGTCGGCGACCTGGACCTGGCCTCCCGCCTGTCGTTCTTCCTCTGGAGCAGCATTCCGGACGACGAGCTCCTCGACGTCGCAGAGCGCGGCCGGCTGCGCGACCCGGCGGAGCTCGACCGGCAGGTGCGGCGGATGATGGCCGACCGCCGGTCGGAGGCCTTCGTCGCGAACTTCACCGGCCAGTGGCTGAACCTGCGCCGGCTGCCCGACGTGGCGCCCGATCTCAAGCGCTTCCCCGACTTCGACGGCACCCTGCGGCACGCCCTGCGGCGCGAGACGGAACTCTTCTTCGAGAGCATCCTCCGGGAAGACCGGAGCGTGCTGGAGCTGTTGACGGCCGAGCACACATTCGTGAACGAGCGGCTGGCGGCGCACTATGGAATCCCGGCCGTCCGGGGAAGCCACTTCCGCCGCGTCACGCTCAGCGAGACGAGCCGGCGCGGGCTGCTCGGCAAGGGGAGCATCCTCGCCGCGACGTCCTATGCCCACCGCACGTCGCCCGTCCTCCGGGGCAAGTGGATTCTGGACAATCTGCTCGGCACGCCGCCGCCGCCCCCGCCGCCGGACGTGCCGGACCTCAAGGAGGACAACGACGAGGGCGAGGTGCTGTCGATGCGGGACCGGATGGTGCAGCATCGCGCCAATCCGGTGTGCGCGAGCTGCCACGCGATGATGGATCCGCTCGGCCTGGCGCTCGAGAACTTCGACGCCATCGGGCAGTGGCGGACGCGGAGCGAGGCGTTCACGCCGATCGACGCTTCGGGCGCGATGCTCGACGGCACCACCTTCGACGGCGTGGACGGGCTGCGGGAGGTATTGCTGGGCCGGTCCGAGCTGTTCGTCACGACGTTGACGGAGAAGCTGTTGACCTACGCCCTCGGCCGGGGGCTGGACGCCGGCGATGCGCCGGTGGTCCGCGGGATCGTGCGGGCGGCGGCGGCCGAGGACTACCGCTTCCAGTCGCTGCTGATGGGCATCGTGAAGAGCCTGCCGTTCCAGATGCGGCGGTCGAGCGGGTCACCGGCCTCGGCAGCAGAGGCGCAATAGCGCGCGGCAGCGGCGCAGTAGCGCGCGGCGACCGGCTCGGAGTTGACGAGCCGGTAATCGCGCAGCCGGCGGGTCGGCCCGTTCGGAGGAGCTCGCAGTCATGTTCCTTACGAAGAGAACGTTGCCGCGGCGGACGGTCCTGCGCGGTCTCGGCGCGGCGGTGGCGCTCCCCCTGTTGGACGCGATGGTGCCGCCGCTGACCGCGCTGGCACGGACGCCCGCGACGCCGGCGCGGCGGCTCGGGTTCGTCTACATCCCGAACGGAGTGGCGATGAACGCGGAGGTGAACCACTGGAAGCCGGCCGGCGAGGGCACGGACTTCGAGCTCTCGTCCATCCTGACGCCGCTCGCCCCCTTCCGGGACCACCTGACGATCGTGAGCGGCCTCTCGCAGCCTTCCGCGGCGGAGGGAGCCAACGACGGCGCGCACTCGCGCGCGGCCGCCGGCTGGTTGAGCGGCATCGGCGCCAGGCAGGCGCAAGGGGCGAACATACAGGGCGGGACGACGGTCGATCAGGTGGCGGCGGACGTGCTGGGGCGCGACACGCGCCTGCCCTCGCTCGAGCTGGCGATCGACAGCTTCAGCAGCAGCCAGGTCGGCAACTGCGACAACGGCTACGACTGCGTCTACCTCAACACGCTGGCGTGGCGGACGCCCACCACCCCGCTGCCCATGGAGCGGCACCCGGCGGTGGTCTTCGAGCGCCTCTTCGGCGAAGGGGGCACAGCGGCCCAGCGTCAGGCGGAGGTGCGGACGGATCGGAGCATCCTCGATGTCGTGACCGGCGACATCGCCGCCCTGCAGCGGACGGTGGGGGGCAGCGACCGGGCGCGGGTGGACGAGTACCTGGATTCGGTGCGCGAGATCGAGCGCCGGCTGCAGGTCTCGGAGCGCGCCGCGGAGCAGGAGCTGCCGCCGTTCGAGCGGCCCACTCGCATCCCGCTCGACTTCGCCGAGCATACGAAGCTGATGTTCGACCTGCAGTGGCTGGCCTACCAAGCCGACGTCACGCGGGTCACCACGTTCATGCTCGGCCGGGAGCTGGGCGGGCGGGCCTACCCCGAGCTCGGCGTACCCGTGAACCACCACGGCCTCTCGCACCACCAGGACGACCCGGAGAAGATCGCCGACCTGGCGAAGATCAACACGTATCACGTCGACCTGTTCGCCTACTTCCTGGAGAAGATCCGGTCGACCCCCGAGGGGGACGGGAGCCTGCTGGACCACGTCGTCCTGCTCTACGGCGGGGGGCTCGGCGACCCCAACCAGCACTCGCACCTGAACCTGCCGCTCGCGCTGGTGGGCAGCACGCCGCAGAAGCGCGGCCGACACCTGCAGTATGCGGACACCCCGTTGTCGAACCTGCTGCTGGCGATGCTGGACAAGGTGGGAGTCCCGGCGGATCGGCACGGCGACAGCACGGGGCGGCTCGAGCTCGAACCGCTGACCGGCGTCTGAGGATCGACCGGCGGGATGGGCGCGACGGCCACCGACCAGGAGATTGAACGGTAGACGGCGCGGATGCCTGCAGGAAGGGCTGGGCGGGAAGCGGACCGCGGGCGACGGTTTCCTGGCCGGCGAGGAGCAATCCGCGTCGCCGGCCGCCGGCTGACGGAGAGGGGCAGGACATGCGGACACGAGCGGTGAGCCGGTGGACGGTGCTGCTGCTGGCGGTCCTCTCGATCGGCGCCGCGGCGCGCGACGTGCCGCTCGTGGAGGCCGTCAAGGCGGGGTCCGCGGAGTCGGTCCGCGCGCTGCTGGACCGGCGGGCGGACGTGAACGTCGCGGAGGCGGACGGCACGACCGCCCTGCACTGGGCCGTTCGAGGGGAGGCGGCGGCGCTCGTCGCGCTGCTGATCGAGGCGGGAGCCGACGTCGGGGCCGCCAACCGCTACGGCGTCACGCCGCTCTCGCTCGCCTCTGTCGCCGGGAACGCCGGCATCATCGCGCAGTTGCTCGAGGCGGGAGCCGACGCGAACGCGGCCGCGGCGGGCGGCCGGACACCGCTGATGACGGCCGCACGGACCGGGGACGCCGCCGCGGTCGAGGTGCTCCTGGCCCACGGCGCGGAGGTGCGCGCGACGGACGACACGCAGGGCCAGACGGCGCTGATGTGGGCGGCCGCCGAGAACAACGCGGCGGTGGTGGATACGCTGGTCCGGGCGGGCGCCGACGTGGGGGCGCGCACCCGGCACGGCTTCACCGCCCTGCTGTTCGCGGCGCGCGCGGGACGCATCGAGGCGGCGCAGGCGCTGCTGGCCGCCGGCGCGGAGGTGGACGAGACCCTGTCGAACGGGGTCACGCCGCTGCTGCTGGCGCTCACGAACAAGAGCTTCGAGCTCGCGGCGGTCCTGCTGCGCGCGGGCGCGGACCCGAACCGGGACGCCGTCGGGTGGTCGGCGCTGCACCAGCTCGCCTGGAGCCGGCAGCCCCCCGTCGGGTACGACAACCCCGAACCGGTGCACCGGGACGACGTGCACGCCCTCGACCTCGCCCGAGAGCTGATGGCGCTGGGAGCGGACCCGAACGCCCTCATCGCGAAGGAGCTGCGGGACCAGCCGCGCCAGCGCAGCACGGGGGGGACGGGCGCGACGCCGTTCTTCCTCGCGGCCCGGGGCGGCGACGCCGAGCTGATGCGCGTCCTCGTCGAGTACGGCGCCGATCCGTTCCTGCCGACCGACGACAACACGACGCCGCTGATGGCCGCGGCGGGCGTCGGCGTGTATCTCGGGGCGGACCACGGCACCAACGAGGAGGCGCTCGAGGCGTTCACGTTCGTGCTCGAGCTGGGCGGCGACGTCCACACCGTGAACGCGAAGGGGGACACCGCGGCCCACGGTGCCGCGACCCTGGGCGCCAACCCGATCGTGCAGCTGCTCGCCGACCGGGGCGCCTGCCTGGATGCGACCAACGACGCCGGTCACACCCCGCTGGCGATCGCCGAGGGCATCCCGCAGCTGGTGTTCCGACAGCAGGCCGAGACCGCGGCTCTCCTCCGCCGGCTGCTCGCCGCCCGGGCGGTCGCGACGAAAGACGGTCGCACGCCCACGTCGAGCGACGGCCAGCCGGGCTGTGGCGAGAAGCGACCCGAGGCAGCGGTGCCGAACCCGTCGCGCGCCCCCGCCGCCTCCGTCTCGTCCGCGGCTACGCCCGGAAGTACGGCCGGATCGCGTCGAGGCGGTACTCGATCTCCGCGATCTGGTCCTGCGTGAACGAGTACTCGCCGCGGCGCGACATCGTGGTCTTGAAGATGCCGCGCGCCTTGAGGACGTAGAGCCGGATGCCGGGGATGGTACGGTCGAGGTTCAGCATCAGCAGCAGGCGGCCGAACAGGTCGCGCAGCTCCTCGTGCTTCCGGGCCTCGTGCAGCTCCCACAACCGCGCGTAGATGTCGGCGTACATCGCGCCGCCGGTCATCACGCCGTCCATGCCGAGGCGCATCTCGTAGAGCCACTGCCGGCCGAAGGCGGCGCCGAAGATGGACTTGACGGGGTCGGGCCGGTGCTTCCGCAGCGCGAGCATCCGCTCGTGGACCGGTGCGCGCTCCTCCTTGACATAGGCCAGGTTGGGGAACTCGCGGGCCATCCCGACCATGAAGTCGACGGTCGGGACGACGTCGGGCGCACCCCCGCTGGTCTGGAAGAAGATCGGCCGACCCGTGACGCCGCAGAGGGCGGCATAGTAGTCGCGGAACTCGGCCAGCGTCGCCGCCTCGGTCGGGGGGATGGCGATCATGCCGTCCGGCGCGAGCGCCTCGGCGTGGCGCGCGTACTCCAGCATGCCCGGGGTGTCGGAGCCCTGGACGCCGAGGACGAGCGCGGGTCGCCGGCCCTTCGCGGCCTCCGCCAGCACGTCGAAGCCGCGCAGCCGCTCGGCCTTCGTCAGGTAGCGCTGCTCGCTGGAGTTCTGCGGCCAGACCAGCCCGTGGACGCCGCAGCGGTCGAGGAAGTCGACCTGGCTCGCGAGGTCGTCGTAGTCGACCTCGTTGGCCGCGGTGTAGGGCGTGCTCATGATCATGAACGCGCCGCGCATCGGCTTGGCCTCGGCGGCCCGGAGGCGCCCGGTTGGCAGGAAGGCTGCGGCGGCTCTCGCGGCTGCGCCGGCGGCGGTCGCCGCGCCGACGGTGGCCAGCCACTCGCGCCGGGTGAAGGTCGGGGCGTGCATGGTGTCCTCCCGCTCGATGTCTTCGCGCCGACCGCAGGTCACTCTGCCGCCGCCCAAGCTGTTCGGTCGGGTCCGGTGGTCGCCGGCAGCCCGGCGGTCGGTTCTTGCGTCCGCGCTGGAGGCAGTCTAGGAGCTTGCGCCGCAGAACGCCAACGGAGTGCGTGCCGCGGCGCAAGCTCCTGGGACGGTGGGGCTGGGGCCGACCCGGAGCCTGCGACGGGTTGGCGGCGCTAGCTCACGGTGCCGTGCCGAGGCATCCGTCGCCGTATCGCGATGCAGGGTGCCGTGCCAGCACAGATTCCCAACGGGTCCGTACCGGACGCTCGCGGCTCTGCCCGGACGCCGGCCGCCGCGGAATGCGGTAGGCTGAACCTCACGTCAGGGAGGTCCTCATGGCCGGATCGCGAGCCGTTACGGGAATCGCCGGCGCGGCGCTGGTCGTCGCCATTGCCGCGGCCGGCGCGCAGCAGGGAGCCGCCGTGCCGCCGCCACCGCCGACCGAAGTCCGGGAAGTCGTCGACACCCTGCACGGCGTCGACGTGCCCGATCCGTACCGCTGGCTCGAGGACCAGGAGACGCCGGAGACGCGGGCCTGGATCGACGCGCAGAACGCCTACACGGACACGGTGCTCGACGCCCTGCCGGGCCGCGAGCGGCTGCGGAACGTGGCCGCCGCGGTCCTCGAGCGAGACGCGGTCGGCCTGCCGAACGAGCGGGGCGGACGCTACTTCTACAGCCGCCGCGGCGCCGACCAGGACCTCGCCGTCCTCTACGTCCGCGAGGGGCTCGACGGCGAGGAACGGGTGCTCATCGACCCGCACCCGATGAGCCTGGACCACACGACCAGCGTCGAGCTGCGCGACATCTCGGACGACGGCGGGCAGGTGGCCTACGCGGTCCGCGAGGGAGGCGTCGACGAGGTCTCCATCCGCGTCCGCGGCGTCGACACCGGCGACGACCTCGCCGACGTGCTGCCGGCGGCGCGCTACGGCGCGGTGACGCTCGCCCCGGACGGGGGCGGCCTCTACTACGAGCGCTACGGCGACGTGACGCCGCGCGTGATGTACCAC
>JAPOWL010000649.1 GCA_026707615.1 Acidobacteriota bacterium
GCAGACGCCGGGCGTGCTGCGGGTCGACAACCAGTTGCAGACACGGTAGGCGGGGCGCCGTCCATCGCCCGTGCCCCGGTGCGGTCCGCACAGGAGGGCGGGCGGCGCCGGCGGCTCGCGCCGACCCCTGCCGGCCGGGCGTCAACCGGCGGCGGCCGGGTCGCGGTTCCGGTCGGGCGCCGGGGCGGCTTGCGGCGCGGAGACCGCCCGGGTGACGGGCGCGTCGGGCCGGAGCTCGACGATCTCGCCTTCGTGTCCGATGGTCAGCGGGTGTGTGCCCTTCAGCAGGTAGGTGGCGCGCTCCGGCGTCAGGTCGATCTCGAGGCGCTGGCCGCGGATCTCGAGCGGAAAGCGCAGCCCGCCGAGCTCCGGGGGCACCCGGGGCGCGAAGGTGATCCGTCCTCCGTTGTCGCGCATTCCGGCGAACCCGTAGATCAGCGTCATCCAGAAGCCGCCCATCGACGCGATGTGGCACCCGTCGTGGACGTTGCCGGCCACGTCCGCGAGGTCCATGAACCCGGCGTCGATCGAGTACGTGAACGCCTTCTCCATCTCGCCCACCTCGGCCGCCACGATGCTCTCGATGGAGCACGAGAGCGACGAGTCGCGCGTCGTCAGGCGGTCGTAGTAGACGAAGTTCCGCCGCTTCTGGGTCAGCGAGAACTGATGACCGAGAAGGAACATCGCGAGCACGACGTCGGCCTGCTTGACGACCCGGTGCCGGTAGATGACGAGGGGGTGATAGTGCAGCAGCAACGGGTAGCGGTCGGCCGGCGTGTTGTCGAAGTCCCACTCCTCCTTGTCGGTGAAGGCGTCGTCCTGCAGGTGCACGCCGCTGCGGTCGTCGTAGGGCAGGAACATCCGGTCCGCCGCGCGCCGCCATTCGTCGATCTCGGCCGGGTCGAGCCGGGTCTCCCGCACCAGCACCGCGAAGCGGCGCGGGTCGGCATCCCGTAGCGCGCCGATCGTCTCCGCCGCGTACCACAGCCCTTCGCGCGCCATCAGGTTCGTGTAGAGGTTGTTGTTGACGACCGTGTTGTACTCGTCGGGCCCGGTGACGCCGTTGATGCGGAACCGGCCGTCGCGGCGATCGAAGAAGCCGAGATCCACCCACAGCCGGGCCGTCTCGATGAGGAGCTCGGCCCCCACCGCGCGCAGGAACTCGTCGTCGCCGGTGACGTCGACGTACTTGCGGAGGGCATAGACGATGTCGGCGTTGATGTGGTACTGGGCCGTCCCCGCCGCGTAGTAGGCCGAGGCCTCGGTGCCGTTGATCGTGCGCCACGGGAAGAGCGCGCCCTGCTGATTGACCTCCCGCGCGCGCTGCCGCGCCAGGTCGAGATTGGCGTGGCGCAGCCGCAGCAGGTTCTGCGCGATGCGCGGCTTCGTGTAGGTGAGGAAGGGCAGGACGTAGATCTCCGTGTCCCAGAAGTAGTGCCCCTCGTACCCGGGGCCGGTCAGCCCCTTGGCCGGCACCCCGACGCCCTCCGCGCGCGCCGTCGCCTGGCACATCTGGAAGAGGTTGAAGCGGATCACCTGCTGCCAGCGCCGCCGCCCGGACTGCACGACGTCGCTGCGATGCCAGAAGTCGTCGAGGAAACGCCGCTGGGTGTCGAGCAGCTCCTGGAAGCCGTGGCGGACCGCCCGATCGAGGAGGCGCTCCGCCCGCTGGCAGAGCTCGCCGACCTGCGGCCGCCGCGACGAGTGGTAGGTGATGTACTTGACGAGGCGGATCGGGACGCCGACCTGTCCGTCGATCGAGAAGACGACGCGCCCCCGGGGACCCTCCGCCTGCGCCACTCCGGAATGCGGACACTCGGTCTGCACCTCGTGGTCGATGGCGCACGAGAGCGTCATGCCGCTCGAGCGGGCGGAGTAGCCGAGCACCACCCGGAGGTCGGCGGCCCGGCTGACGTGGCACGCCAGCACCTCGCACCCGAGCTGCCGGGAGCGCGGGTCGCCGGTCGGCGGGGAGGCCCGCTGGCTGTCGGCCACCTCCGAGACGATGACGACGGGTGCGTCGTTGGCGAGCAGCGTGACCTCGTAGGCGATCGCCGCGAGGTGACGGTGCTCGAGCGAGACGAGGCGCCGGGAGCTGATGGCGACCCGCTGCCCGGACGAGTGCGCCCAGATCAGCGTGCGGTCGAGGGTGCCGGCCCGCATGTCGAGGGCCCGCTCGAACCCTTCCAGCGTCGCCGTCGGCAGGTGGAACGGCTCGTCGTCGACGTACAGGCGAATGACCTTCGCGTCCGGCAGGTCGACGATGGTCTGCCCCTGCTTGGCGAAGCCGTACGCCTCCTCCCCGTACACGATCGGCCACGTCTCGTGAAAGCCGTTGAGGTACGTCCCGCTGTGCTCGACGGGAATGCCCTCGTCGCACGTGCCGCGCATGCCGAGGTAGCCGTTGGCGGTCGCGAAGAGCGCCTCCGCGGCGGCGAGGCGCTCTTCGTCGAAGCGCGTCTCGACCAGGCGCCACTCGTCGACGGGATAGATGTCCTCGGGCGGCTCGATGCGGGGGGCGCGTCTGGCCATCAGCGGTCCGCCCCGCCCCCCGCTCGCGGTCCGGGCGAGGCGGCCTCCCGCCCCAGCGTGTCGCCGAGATCCGTCACGACGACATCGGCCCCGGCCTGCGCCAGCGCCTCCGCGCTGCCCGTCCGATCGATGGCGACGACGAGGGCGAACCCGCCGGCGCGCCCTGCCTCGACGCCGGCAATCGCATCCTCGACGACGGCGCTCCGGGACGGCGCCGCCCCGAGAGCGTGGGCTGCATGCAGGAAGGTGTCGGGGGCCGGTTTGCCGGGGAGGCCTCGCTCGCCCGCCACCACCCCGTCGACCCGCACCCCGAACAGCTCGCTCAGGCCGGCCGCGGCGAGTATCGCCTCACAGGTCCGGCTCGACGACACGACGCCCGTGCGGATCCCGTGCGCCCGCAGGTGCCGGACCACGGCCACCGAGCCCGGGTAGGCATCGACGCCCTCCGAGGCGAGGAGGTCGCTGAAGAGGCCCTGCTTGCGGTTGCCCAGCCCGCAGACCGTCTCCCGGTCCGGCGGGTCGTCGGGCGAGCCGGCCGGCAGCTCGATGCGACGGGCGGCCAGGAAACCGCGCACGCCGTCGTAGCGCGGCAGGCCGTCCACGTGGAGCGCATAGTCGCGAGGCAGCTCGAAGGGCGTGGGAGTCTCGCCCGACCGGCTCGCCCGCACGGTCAGGAAGTCGTCGAACATCCGCTTCCAGGCCCGGGCGTGCAGCGCGGCCGTCGCGGTCAGCACGCCGTCGAGGTCGAAGAGGACCGCTTCGTACGTCTTCCAGTCAATCACCATGAGGCGCCGCGGGACGTTCCGCCGTTCATCCTATCGGCGGCAGGGCCCGGCTCCGGAAGGCCGGCCCGCGCCGCTGCTCGGCGCGGACTCCCGGCCCGCCTACCCGGCGGCGACCCCGACCGGGCAGCGCACGCCGGTGCCCCCCAGTCCGCAGTAGCCGCCGGGGTTCTTGGCGAGGTACTGCTGGTGATAGGCCTCGGCATAGTAGAAGGGAGGCTCGGGACCGACGGTCGTGGTGATGGGCCCGTAGCCCGCCGCCGTCAGGCCTGGCTGGTAGGCGTCGCGCGAGGCCGCCGCCGCTCGCCGCCCGGCCTCGTCGGGGGCGAGGATCACGGAGCGGTACTGGGTCCCGACGTCGTTCCCCTGGCGCATGCCCTGGGTGGGATCGTGGCTCTCCCAGAACAGCGCCAGCAGCTCGTCGAAGCTGACCGCGGCCGGGTCGTAGACGACCAGCACGACCTCGGCGTGACCCGTCCCGCCGCTGCACACCTCCTCGTAGGTCGGGTGGGGCGTCACGCCGCCCGCGTAGCCGACCGCGGTGGTGTAGACGCCGCCCCGCTGCCAGAACACCCGCTCCGCGCCCCAGAAGCAGCCCAGCCCGAAGACCGCGCGCCGCGTGCCCTCCGGGAAGGGCGGGACGATCGGCCGGCCGTGCACGTGGTGCGCGGTCGGAACCGGCATCGGCTCGTCGCGGCCCGGCAGCGCCTCCGTGGCGCTCGGCAGCCGCAGACTGGCGGGATTGGCGAACAGCATCGGTCACCTCCGGAGTCGAGGGGCGCGTCACCGGCTGCCCCGCTCCCCTGAGCATAGTGAACGCCGGGGCGCGGGGCCACTCCCGGCCCCTTCCGGCGAAACGGGCCGGCCTGGAAGGGTAGCCGTCCGTTGGGCTGATCAGAACCAGGGACCCGACGCCGCACGGGGGGCAGCCGCGGTTCGGCGCCGCTGCCGCGTGGCGTCTCTCCGACCGGGAACGGAGCCCGATGGTCCGCGGCCCGGGCCGGCGCCGCCAGGCCCGTCGCAGGCTCCATGTCCGGCCGGAACCGTATGGAACCGTTTGCCTGATCGAGTGAAATGATATTGAATCATGCTCCCATGCCAGTGCGGCGCCTTGCGGGCGGCAAGCGATCGATCATGCTCCTCGGGTTCGCCGTCGCGGTGACCTTCGGTTGCGCGGGGGAGGCAGGTCGGGCGGACGCCGGCGGGCGGCCGACGCTCCTGGTCTCGGCCGCGGCGAGCCTGTCCGAGGCGATCGCCGGGGTGGCCGAGCGGTACTCGGACGAGCAGGATGTCCGCGTGCGGTTGAACGTCGCGGGCTCGCAGATGCTCGCGGCACAGATCATCGAGGGCGCGCCCGTCGACGTCTTCATCAGCGCCGACGTCCTGCAGATGGACCGCGCGGCGGCGGCGGGACGCATCGACGCGACACGGCGGGTGAACCTGCTCTCGAACCAGCTCGTGGTCGTCGTCCCGTCCGACCGGACGGGAGGCGTGGCGGCGCCGCGCGACCTGGCGAGCGCGTCCGTCGCGCGCATCGCCCTCGGAGACCCGGAGGCGGTGCCGGCCGGCGTCTATGCCCGGCGCTACCTGGAAGCCGAGGGGCTGTGGGATTCGCTCGCGCCGCGCATCGTGCCCGCCGGCAGCGTGCGCTCGGCCCTGCGCGCCGTCGAGGCGGGGACGGTCGACGCCGGGATCGTCTATCGCACGGACGCGGCGAGCTCCCGGAGCACGGAGGTCGCGTTCGCCGTGCCGCCGGAGGCGGGGCCCGCCATCGTCTACCCCGCGGCCGTCGTCCGGGGGGCGCCGGACCCCGTACGCGCGGCGCGCTTCCTGGAGCACCTGCAGAGCGGCGTGGCGCGGCGCCGCTTCGAGGCGGCGGGCTTCATCGCCCTGCCGCGGGGCGCGGAGGGCGGCTCGTGACGGCCGAGCTGGCGCAGGTGACCGCGTTCACCGTCCTGATGGCCGCCGTCGCCACCCTCGTCATGCTGCCGCCGGGCGTCGCCGTGGCGTGGCTTCTCGCGCGGCGCGAGTTTCCGGGACGCACGATCCTGGAGACCGTCGTCTCGCTGCCCCTGGTGGTCCCGCCGGTGGCGACCGGGCTCATCCTGCTGAAGCTCTTCGGACGCCGGGGGCCGCTCGGCGCCGTGCTCGAGCCGCTGGGGATCGACATCGTCTTCACCTGGCGCGCGGTGGTGGTCGCGATGGCGGTCATGGGGATCCCGCTCCTGGTGCGGGCGGCGCGGGCCGGGTTCGAGCAGGCCGACCGCCGCTACGAGGCGATCGCAGCCACCCTCGGCGCGCGGCCGTGGCGCGTCTTCTGGACCATCAGCCTTCCGCTCGCCCGGCGCGGCGTGCTGGCCGGGACGGTCCTGGGCTTCTCGCGGGCCATCGGCGAGTTCGGCGCGACCATC
This sequence comes from Acidobacteriota bacterium, assembly GCA_026707615.1. Lineage (GTDB taxonomy): Bacteria > Acidobacteriota > Vicinamibacteria > Vicinamibacterales > UBA8438 > JAGWAJ01. Next base: position 5,726 of record JAPOWL010000649.1, read on the forward strand.
ATGCTGGCCGGCGCCCTGCCCGGCGCGCGCACGCTCTCGGTCGCCATCTACCGCAACGCGGAGCTCGGCCGGGACGCGGCGGCGATGACGCTGATCGCGGCCGCCGTCACCATCGGCTTCGCGGCCGTCTACCTCTCGAACCGGCTCGGGACCGCGTCGTGAGCAGCGGCGTCCCGGGCGGCGGCGTCGAGGCCGCCGTCGTCATCGACATCCGGCTTCGCGCCGGCGCCTTCGCGCTCGACCTGCGCGAAGCCATCGCCGCCCGCACCGTTGCGCTGTTCGGCCCGTCGGGGTCCGGGAAGACGACCACCCTGGACGCCGTCGCCGGCCTGCGGCGACCCGACGCCGGCGTCATCCGGGTCGGCCGCCACGTGCTGTTCGATGCGCGCCGCGGAGTCGACGTGCCGCCGTACGACCGGAGAGTCGGCTACGTGCCGCAGGACCTGGCCCTGTTCCCCCACCTCGACGTGCGGGGCAACGTGTTGTACGGCGCCCGCCGCCGGGCCGCGGAGCGAGCTCCGGCAGCATCGACCGTCGGCAGGGGCGGAGCGGGCACGGGCACGCACGCCGCTCACGCCTCCGCGCTCGAAATCCTCGAGATTGATACGCTGCTGTCGCGCCGCGTGGCCGGCCTGTCGGGCGGCGAGCGCCAGCGGGTCGCGCTCGCGCGCGCCCTGATGACCGATCCCGACCTGCTGCTGCTCGACGAGCCGCTCGCGGCCCTCGACCTCGGCCTGCGCGATCGCATCCTCCCCTACCTGGAGAGGGTCCGCGACGAGATCGGCACGCCGATGATCTACGTCTCGCATGCGGCGGACGAGGTGCGGCGGATGGCCGACCACGTACTGGTGCTCGAGGCCGGCCGCGCGGTCCGCTCGGGTGCGCCCGCCGACGTGCTGGCGCCGTATGCAGGGGGCGGCTGAGGCCGGCCCGCGCCGCTGGCGCGACCTCGCGCGCGCGTCGGATGCACTGGGTTGGCATGAAGAGGTGAATCCGTGACTGGCGAAACTCCGTCCCTGCTCCCCGACGATGCCTTCAACCGGCGCCTGACCGGTCACGTCCATCCACCCGCGTGGCGCAACCCGACGCCGGCCGACCGCTACAACCTGGTGGTGGTGGGGGCCGGCACGGCCGGGCTCGTGGCCGCCGCCGGGGCAGCGGGGCTCGGCGCCCGGGTCGCGCTCGTCGAGCGGCACCTGATGGGCGGCGACTGCCTGAACGTCGGCTGCGTCCCCTCGAAGGCCGTCATCCGGGCCGCGCGGGCCTGGGCCGCGGCCCGGAACGGGGCCGAGTTCGGATTGCGTCTGCCGGACGACGTGCCGGGCGACTTCAGCGCCGCCATGGCCCGCATGCGGCAGATCCGCGCCGACCTGGCGCCCGTGGATTCGGTGGCGCGCTTCACCGGCCTCGGCGTCGACGTCTTCCTGGGCGCGGGGCGCTTCGCCGGCCCCGACCGCCTCGTGGTCGGCGACGCGACGCTCCGCTTCGCGCGGGCGGCGATCTGCACCGGGGCGCGCGCCGCGGCCCCGCCCATCCCGGGTCTCGCCGATGCCGGCTACCTGACGAACGAATCCGTCTTCTCCCTCACCGAGCTCCCCCCGCGGCTCGGAGTGATCGGCGCCGGACCCATCGGCTGCGAGCTCGCGCAGGCGTTCGCCCGCTTCGGCAGCGAGGTGACCCTGCTGGAGATGGCGCCGCACATCCTCCCCCGCGAGGACCCCGACGCCGCGGAGGTGGTCCGCGCGCGCATGGTGCGGGACGGCGTCCGGGTCACCGTCGGCGCGGCCATCGAGCGCGTGGAGGCGGTCCCGGCGCCCGCTGCCGCCGGCGAGGGGCAGGGCTCGGGCGACCGGGAGCTGCGGATCCGCTACGCGCAGGACGGATCGCCGCACGCGGCGACGGTCGACGCGATCCTCGTCGGATCGGGGCGGACGCCGAACGTCGAGGGGCTCGACCTGGAAGCGGCCGGCGTCGCCTGCGACCGCACCGGGGTGACCGTCGACCGCTACCTGCGGACGACCAGCCCGCGCATCTACGCCGCGGGCGACATCTGCTCCCCGTTCAAGTTCACCCACACCGCCGACGCCATGGCGCAGATCGTCCTCCAGAACGCCCTGTTCCCGCATCCGCTCGGCCTCGGGCGGGCATCGACGGACCGGCTGATCATCCCCTGGTGCACCTACACCGAACCGGAGATCGCCCACGTCGGGATGTACGAGCCGGAGGCGCGACAGCGCGGGATCGAGGTCGAGACGTTCACCCAGCCGCTCGCCGACGTCGACCGCGCGGTGCTCGACGGCGAGGACGCCGGATTCGCGCGGGTGCACGTCCGGAGGGGGACCGACCGCATCCTCGGTGCCACGATCGTGGCCGCCGATGCCGGCAACCTGATCAGCGAGGTGACGGTGGCCATGCGGGCGGGCGCGGGCCTCGGCACGATCGGCGCCGCGATCCACCCCTATCCGACCCAGGCGGAGGCGCTCCGCAAGGTGGCGATGCAGTTGCGCCGGGCGCGGTTCAGCGCCCGGCAGCGCTCGATCCTCCGGCGCTGGTTCGCCTGGACGCGCTGACCGCGCCTCAGCCCCCGAGGCCGAGCAGGCGCGGCACGTCGGCCACCGAGTCGACGACGGCATCGGGCGCGGGGGCCGCGTCGAGGTCCGCGGGGCGGAACTTGCCGGTCCGCACCAGCACCCCGCGCGCGCCCGCCGCCATCGCGCCCCGCACGTCGCTGTCGACGTCGTCGCCCACCACCAGCAGGTCGGCCGCCTCGAGCCCCATCGCCGCCGCCGCGCCACGGAAGAAGGGCGCGCTCGGCTTCCCGGCCACGGTGGCGGAGCGGCCGCTCGCGAACTCGACGGCCGCCACGAACGGCCCCGCGTCGAGGGTGAGCCCGTCGCCGGTGCGCCAGTAGCGGTTCTTCTGG
>JAPOWL010000078.1 GCA_026707615.1 Acidobacteriota bacterium
CTCGACTACCACCGATCGGCTACTGTGGTCCGGTACGAGGCGGCGCGCCGCGCCGCCTCGTCTACAGGACGAAGGGGTGCCCCATGCAGATTCTCAGCAGCGACTTGGCGCGCCAGACGGTCTGCCGCCGGCGACAGACCGAACCAGGCCTCGGCGTCCGGTCTCCGGCCGCGGCCGGCCTCGGGCTGCTACTCCTCCTCGTCATCGGTGTCGCGACCGGCTCCGTTCGGGCCGCGCAGGAGGCCGAGCCGCCGCGGGAGACGATCGTCTACAGCAGCATCCAGCCCGCCAACTGGGACCTCTATCTCTTCGAGACCCCCGGCGAGAAGCCCCGCCGGCTGACCGAGGATCCGGGTCTGGACTACAACCCGGCGGTCTCGCCCGACGGGCGCTGGGTGGTGTTCACCTCCGAGCGGAGCGGCAGCCCGGACCTCTACGTGCTCGACCTCGAAGGCGACGGCGCACCGCGGCCGCTGGTCGCCGGCCCGGCGCTGGAGGACGCGGCCGACATCTCGCCGGACGGGCGGCAGCTGCTCTTCGTCAGCACCCGGAACGGCAACGCGGACGTCTTCGTCCTGCCGTTCCGGCCCGACGACCCGCACGGAGCCGGCGAGCCGAAGAACCTGACGCGGCACGCCGCGGGCGACTACAACCCCGTCTTCTCGCCCGACGGCACGCGCATCCTCTTCTCCAGCAGCCGCGACGCGTCGGTGACGACGTCGGACGGGGCATCCCCTTCGGCGACGTACCTGGCCAGCGAGCTGTACGTGATGCACGCGGACGGGACTGACGTGCGGAGACTGACGCACCACGAGAGCTGGGACGGCGCGCCGGCGTGGACGCCGGACGGGCAGGCGGTCGTCTTCTACTCGCAGCGGGACGGGGAGACGCGCATCTACCGCGCCAGCATCGACGGACACGGAGCCGAACCCATCTCGGCGCAGGGCGAGGCGGCACTCTCGCCGACGGTCGGGCCGGACGGCCGGCTCGCGTTCACGGCGCGCCGGGACGGCCGCTGGACGATCGTCACCACCCGGGACGACGGCACAGACCTGCGGGTCGAGAGCGATGCCGCACGCGACTACTGGGCCCCGGCCTACCATCCGACCTCGGGCCGCCTGCTGGCCCACGGCCCGGGCCCCGTCGACCCCGCGTCCCGCTTCGAGAGCGACGCGCCGGGGCACTTCCTCATCCACCGTCGGTTCCGCGTCCACTTGCCGGACCGCCAGGTATCCCTGATCGGCATCCGGGGCTACCTGCCGGCCATCGACCCCACCACCGGCGAGGTCGCCACCAGCGAGGCGTTCTCGCGCCTCGTGGCGTCCCGGCCCGACGGCACGGGGAAGCGCGTGCTCTTCGATCGGACCGGGGCGGATCGCTACCGGGGTCCCGAATCCGCCTGGGGGCCCTCGTGGTCGAAGGACGGGCGGTGGCTGGCGTTCATCGTCGGGCCGCCGTTCGCCTCGGCCGCGGTGGACGTCGACATCTGGAAGATCCGCAGCGACGGCAGCGACGCGACGAGCCTGACGCCGGACTCCGACGCCAACGACGCCCTTCCCGACTTCTCCCCCGACGGCGGCCGCGTCGTCTTCCGCAGCATGCGGGACGGGAACGCCGAGATCTACCTGATGAACGCGGACGGCACGGACCCGCGCCGCCTGACGCACCACGAGGCGACCGACACCATGCCCGCGTTCTCCTCCGGGGGCGACCGTATCGCGTTCACGTCCTTCCGGGACGGGAACTTCGAGATCTACACCATCGCCCTCGACGAGGCCGGCCGGCCCGGCCCGCCCGAACGCCTCACCCGGAGCCCGGGCCACGACATGCACCCCCGTTTCTCGCCGGACGACGAGTGGGTGCTCTTCACGTCCCAGCGTTCGGAGTTCAGCGACGAGCTGCCGCTGCTCCGGGTCGTCTTCCAGCCGCAGCCGTACGGCGAGCTGCACGCCGTGCGCATGGCGGATGGAACAGTGGTCCGCCTGACCCACAACAAGTGGGAGGACGGCCCGACGGCCTGGGTCCGGGACGTGCCCGGCCTCGACTGACGCTCCGCATGCGGGCCGGCCGTGTTCGGGCGCGGCGTGACGCCGCGTTGGTGGTATAAGGGCGGGGCGGGCGGCGACCGAGAGCCCCGGGACGTCCCGACGGCAACGAGGAGCGGAACCCATGTCGAAGGCAGAGAACAGCGGCGTCGGAGAACGGCAGCGGCGACGACGGAATCTCCCGACCGCGCTGGTGCGGGCGCTGGCCGGCGCGTTGGTCGCGGCGGCCGTAGCGGCGGCGCCGCCGGCCGCGGCGGCGCAGGCCCCGGTGGCGGACGGTGCGTTCACGTCCGACCAGGCGGCCGGCGGCTGGTCGATCTACGGCGTGCAGTGCGGCGACTGCCACGGACCGCGCCTGGAGGGCATGGTGCACGCCCCGCCGCTCACGGGCGTGGAGTTCCTCGACAGCTGGCTGGGGCAGACCACCGACGACCTGTTCGTCTACCTGCGCGACGAGATGCCGCCGGGGCAGGCCGGCGCCCTCAGCGACCAGGCCTACGTGGAGCTGGTGGCGTACCTGCTGGAGGCGAACGGCGCCCTGCCGGGCGAGCGGATCCTGACCGCGAACGCCGCGGTGCCGATCGGCGATGCGGCGGACATCGAGGAGGCGCGGCGCGCGGCCGGGGCGGGCGAGCGGCCGCGGCGGCGCTCGACCCGCTTCGTCAACCAGGTGGTGCCGCACGAGCTGAGCCCGGTGACCGACGCGCTGCTCGCGGACCCGCCGCCCGGCGACTGGCTGAGCTGGCGCCGGACGCGCAACAGCCACGGCTACAGCCCCCTCGACCAGGTGACGCGCGACAACGTGGCCGATCTGCAGCTCGCGTGGTCGATCGCGGTCCGGCCCGGCAACCACCAGACCACGCCGCTGGTGCACGACGGCGTGATGTTCCTGGCCAATCCGGGGAACGTCGTCCAGGCCATCGACGCGGTGACGGGCGACGTGTTCTGGGTCTACCGGCACCGGTTGCCGGACGACGCGCGGGCCGGCGCCACCCGCACGCTGGGGCTCTACGGCGACAAGCTGTTCCTGGCCACGGCCGACGCGCACCTCGTCGCCCTCGACGTGAAGACCGGCGAGGAGGTGTGGAAGACGGTCAAGACCGACTACACGCAGGGCTTCCGCCAGAACGCCGGCCCTGTCCTCGCGAACGGCGTGCTCATCACCGGCACCAACGGCTGCGACCGCTACACCGAGCAGAGCTGCTTCATCACCGGCCACGATCCGGACACCGGCGAGGAGTTGTGGCGGACGTCGACCATCGCGCTGCCGGGCGATCCGAACGACGCGTCGTGGGGCGACACGCCGCCCTACCTGCGGGCCGGCGGCGACGCCTGGATACCGGGGAGCTACGACCCGGGTCTCGGCCTCTTCTACATCGGCACCGCGCAGGCGAAGCCGTGGGTGGCGTCGAGCCGCGGGATGACGACGCGGCAGGACGCGCTCTACACCAACTCGACGCTCGCGCTCGACCCGGGCACCGGACAGGTGCACTGGTACTTCCAGCACGCGCCGGCCGAGACGCTCGACCTCGACATCGTCTACGAGCGGGTGCTGGTGGACGCCGACGGCGAGCAGTGGCTGTTCACGGTCGGCAAGGACGGCATCCTCTGGAAGCTCGATCGGACGAACGGCGATTTCGTCGATCTCGTCGAGACCGTCCACCAGGACGTCTGGTCCATCGACCACACCACGGGAGAGCTGACCTACCGGGAGGACCTCCAGAACATCGCCATCGGCGAGCGCGTGTTCACCTGCCCCAGCCTGCTCGGCGGCCACAACTGGCAGGCGTCGGCCTACCATCCCGGCGCCGGCGCGCTGGTCATCCCGCTCCACCAGGCGTGCATGCACCTGACGGGCCGCGAGGTCGAGTTCATCGAGGGGGGCGGCGGGACGGCGGGCCGCTACGAGCTGCTCGAGATGCCGGGCGCCAACGGCAACACCGGAAAGCTCGCCGCGTACGACGTCCGGACGATGGAAGAGCTGTGGAGCCACGAGCAGCGGGCGCCCTTCCTGACCTCGGCCCTCACCACGGCGGGCGGGCTCGTCTTCGCCGGTGACGGCGCGCGCTACTACCGAGCGCACGACGTCGAGACGGGCGAAGTCCTCTGGGAGACCCGGCTCGCAGCATCGGCGCACGGCTACCCGATCACGTACCAAGTCGACGGGCGCCAGTTCATCGCCGTTCCCGCCTCGCTGGGCGGCGTCTTCCGCAGCCTCACCGCGAGGCTCAGCCCGGAGATCTACCAGCCCGAAGGAGGGAACGCGCTCTACGTCTTCGCCTTGCCGGAGTGATTGCGGCGGCGGCCGCCGGTCGTCGGGTCGATGCGGACCGGCGACCGGGACCGCCCGATTACCGTCCGAAACTGATAAGCCACCCTCGCACCGGAGGTTCACCATGAGGTTCGCACGCTCGCTGAGACGGTCCCCCGCGCTCTTCGCCGTCCTGACGATCTGCCTGTTCATCGCCATCAGCAACGCGCAGCAGGGACGCCGGGGCATCGGGCCGGACACGCTGCCCGACGAGCCGCAGATCCTGGGCTTCGGCGACCAGCAGTTCCGCGTCGTCCCCATCAAGGGATTCTTCCGCCCCTCGGCGGTGGACTTCCTCCCCAACGGCGACGTTCTCGTCGCGGAGCGCACGGGCGGGCTGCGCATCATTCGCGACGGCGTGCTCGACCCGGAGCCGATCAGCGGCATGCCGGAGGTGCACAACGGCTTCGGCCGGCGGCTGGGCCTGTGGGACGTGGCGGTCCATCCGCGGTTCGCCGAGAACCGCTGGGTGTACTTCACCTACCTGAAGCCCGACGCCAACGAGGAGGTGCCGGAGGACGCGGCCGTGTTCCAGGGGCGCGCGGGAACGTCGGTGCTGGCGCGCGGCCGCTTCGACGGCGCCAACGCCCTGACCGACGTCGAGGACATCTTCGTCTCCGACGCCCGGGTCAGCGGCTTCAGCGTGGCGCGACTGATCTTCGCCCCCGACGGCAAGATCTTCATGTCGATCGGCATGCCGCTGCGCGACCAGGAGCACGGTGGCAGCAATCGCATCGGCACGGCGGAGCAGTCCCAGGAACCCGGCAGTCACGCCGGCAAGATCCTGCGCCTCAACCACGACGGAACGGCGCCCGAGGACAACCCCTTCGCCGGCGACCCGGCCTACCGGCCGGAGATCTACGCCCTGGGCTTCCGCGATCCGCTGGGCCTGATCATCCATCCCGAGACCGGCGACCTCTGGGAAGTGGAGCACGGCCCGCAGGGCGGCGACGAGCTCAACATCGTCCGTCCGGGCCGCAACTACGGCTGGCCGGTCGTCTCCTACGGCCGCGCGTACACGGGCGAGGCCACGGCGGGGACGGGCGGGACCGGCCCCGAGCTGCCCGAGCCCTGCGCGCCGGGCATGGAGCAGCCGCTGCTCTACTGGTATCCGGTCATCTCTCCCGGCGGCATGGCCCTCTACACGGGCGACGCGTTTCCGGCGTGGCAGGGGGACCTGTTCGTCGGCGGGATGGCCAGCACGCAACTGCAGCGCATCGTCCTCAACCAGCGGGGCCTGCCGGTGCGTCACATCCCGCTGCTGACCGAGCTGAACCAGCGCATCCGCGACGTGAGGCAGGGACCGGACGGCCTGCTGTACGTCACGACGGACCACGAGGCCGGGGCGGTGCTGCGGATCGAGCCGCTGGACGACGCCCCCGCCAATTGAGGCGGGTGCCCACCGACCACACCACCGGCCGCGTGGCACTGCCGCGATGCGGGCGGGCGACGGGAGAGACGGGCGGTGTCGCGGCGGGCGGCACCGCTGTCGCCCGGCGCCCCGGCGCCGCTGTAGCTGAGAGGCCGGCGTCGTGCTAGCGTATTGACGATGCGGTGTGGTACGTGCGGAGGACGACGTGGCTAGATTGACCATCGGGAAGCTCGACGATCACGTGATCGATCGGCTTCAAGAACGGGCCCTAGCGAATCAGCGGTCGCTCGAGGGTGAGATCCGGCACGTGTTGACGGAACGGGTGAATCCTCGGTCCCGCATCGTTCAGTTCCGCGAGCGTGTGCAGCAGATCGCAGCGCTGACCGCCGGGACGCCCCAGACCGATAGCGTTGTCCTGCTCCGCGAAGATCGGGATCGGTGAAGCTGACGGTCGATGCGAGCATCGTCGCCAAGTGGTTCTTGACGGAACCGCAGTCCGAGGAAGCCCTACAACTGCTTGCCCCGCGGATCCGCCTGCACGCTCCCGATTTCCTGCTCGTCGAGTACGCGAACATCATCTGGAAGAAGGTCCACCGACGAGAGATCGCGGACCCGCAACCGTACCTCGATGAATTGGCGAGTCTCCCAGAGGCCGTCACGCTACATCGCAGCGCCGATCTCCTGGACAATGCCGCGCGTCTCGCCGTAGAGATGGACCATCCGGTCTACGACTGTCTCTATCTGGCGTGCGCGGACGCGACAACTTCGGTGCTGATCACAGCCGATCACCGGTTCGCGAAGAAGGCTGCCAGGACCGGCAACGCAGAGGTGTGGGCGATCGGGTCGGCCGGGGTCGCAGACCGGATCGAGATGGCGGCTACAGCGCCAATCATCGGTGGAGAAAAAGTCGAGGCGCTGATCGAGGCATACGAGTTCTTTGCGAGAACGGAGCAGCACGTCGTAGCCGGCCAGGGCAGCCGTACGGACGGGCCGACCCTGCTCTCGTCGGCCGATTTCGACCTTTTCCTGGATTCTCCGTCCTACAAGCGCCTTGTTGGCATGGTAGGCGACCTCGCGGACGAAGAGCGCATCGACCTCCTTGCGCTGGGATGGCTGGGAGCAGGGCATTTCAACGCCAACTGGCCACACAACCTGGAACACGCGTACAAGATGACCGCAACGGTCGAAGACCACTACGTAGCGGGCTACGGCCACCACTGGCAGGAGGGGTACAAACGTCTGAGACGCTTGCTGGAGACCCGCGGATGGCCTTGATTCCCAGGTAGGATGCAGCCCTGACTCCCGATGACCGTCCGGGCACCGCACATCGCCGGCTCGTCGGGCGGTTGGCGTATGCTTGGTGTATGGCACACATCGACGTGGACGCCGACGAAGCCTGCCCGGCCATGAGACGGAACCATCCGGCGACGAGGCGGGAAGAAATCAACCTCGCGCTGCGGTCGCCCGTGTCGGAGCCGTTCAGCCTCGGGGAAGCCCGCGGGATGCGCGGATCCGGCTGGGATGGCGACCTCGACGAGATGCGGGGACGCCGCGATGATCCTCGTTGACACGTCGGCCTGGATCGAGCCCGCTGGGCTCCTCAGCATTCAGGCCACGACTCACCTGCGAGGTCGTCGTCGGCGAGACGCTGCTCATGAGCCGGATCAAGCTTGCCGCATTCGGTCGCCCAGCCGAGCCCGGGCGAGCCGACTCAGCTTCTCGGCCAGGGCGATTTCGATCGCCTGGCTTCGGTTGCGGAACCGGCGATCCGACACCAGGCTGTCCACCTGACCCAGCAAACCCGTGTCCAGCGTAAGTGCGACCTTGGCTTTCGGCATCGTCCGAGAAGTATGACGTGTCAGCATACTGGTCGTGGCGCAGCCCTTCACCCGAGGCTGGGCAGGCGTCCACGGGTCGGCAGGCACCGTCCCACGGCACAGAGAGGGAGTCGCGGATCATGTCGAACGGAACTCGCGTCGATGACGGGTCGCGGCGGAACTCGCGCTTCGTGGCGGCGGCCCGGGCGGTGAGCGCCGGACTGACTGTCGTAGCCGTCGTCTGCTGGATCGACGGACCCGGCGGCGCGCCGGGCATCGTCGCGGCGGCGGCGCAGCCCCCGGCGGCCGACGGAGGCTTCACGGCGGAGCAGGCCGCGGCCGGATGGACGGTGGAGGCGCGGCAGTGCGGCGAGTGCCACGGGCCGCAACTCGACGGGGCGGAGGCGCCGCCGCTCCGGGGGGTGGAGTTCCTGAACGGCTGGGCGGGACGGACGACGGACGAGCTGTTCGCCTACACCCGGGAGGGGATGCCGCCCGGCCTCGGAGGCTCGCTGAGCGATGGGGTCTACCTGAACCTGGTGGCGTACATGCTCGACGCGAACGGGGCCCGGCCCGGCGACGTGCCCCTGACGGCCGACGCGGCGGTCACGATCGGCGATGCAGCGGACGTGGCCGAGGCGCAGCGGGCGGCGCGGCGGGGCGAGCGGCCGCGGCCTCTGCCGTCGCGGTTCGTGAACCGGGAGGTGCCGCACGATCTCAGCCCGGTGACCGACGCGCTGCTCGCGGATCCGCCGCCCGGCGACTGGCTGAGCTGGCGCCGGACCCGCGACAGCCACGGCTACAGCCCGCTCGCGCAGGTGACGCGCGACAACGTCGACGAGTTGCGGCTGGCCTGGGTGCTCGCGATCCGCGAGGGGAACCACCAGACGACGCCGCTGGTGCACGACGGCGTGATGTTCCTCGCCAATCCCGGAAACGTGCTGCAGGCGATCGACGCGGCCACCGGCGACGTCATCTGGCAGTACCGGTCGCCGCTCCCCGAGGACGCGGCGCGGGGCGCCACCCGCACCCTGGCCCTCTACGGCGACAAGCTCTACCTGGCGGTGTTTCGCGCCGTCGGCAATGCTCACTGGC
>JAPOWL010000120.1 GCA_026707615.1 Acidobacteriota bacterium
GAAGTTCTCGTCGTCGAACATCACCCAGGCCTCGGTCCGCTCGGTGGCCGGGGCGCCCTCGTCCGGAAGCTGCTGGATGAAGTCGGAGACGGGCGCCACCTCGCGGTAGACTGGCTCGTCGAGCCGCCCGTCGACGCGGAGTCCCGTCGCCAGGCGGATGGCGCGCACGGTTGCCCGCCCGCCGTCGCGGGTCACCACGGCCGGAGGGATCGGCGGCGGCGGGTCGTCGATGGGAAGGCCGGGCTCGGGCGCGACGGCCGGAGCGGGCCGGCCGGCCGGAGCCGACGCGCCGGCCGTGCGCTGCGCCGTCGCCCGCGGCACGTCGGTCGCGCTCTGCGCCGTCGGCGCCGGAGCGACGCCGGCCGTGCTGCTGTCGAATCCCGAGGAGTGGATCGTTCGCGGTGCCGTCGCTCGCGGCCCGCCTTCCGAGGTCTGGACAGTCGCCGCCGTAGCCACGCCGAGCGCTGCGGTCGCGGTGGCGATGCACGCGAAGGCGACAGCCGCCGGCGCCGCCCGAGCGCGGCGGCGCTGAGCGCACGGAAGCCTGGGATGTCGGGCGGTCATGAGGTGGGAGGCGGGATCGCGGCTCGCGGCGCCGCGGCGGTCGCGTGCCCATCGGAACCCCGCGGCGCGGCGCTCAGCGTATCAGAAGCGCTGACGGCAGCCTGAGGAGGCCGCGAACCCTCGCGTCGTCCTCGAGTGACGCTGTGGAGTGGGGCCAAGCTCGACGCGCCTCGGTTGCAGAACGGAGGAGGCCGCGACCTTCGGGTCCTGCCCCCGCGGTGGCGCGGAGTCGGACGACGCTCGACGGGCTTCGGGTCGAGAACGAGGGGGCCGCGACCCTCGGGTCTGTCCCCGCGGCGAAGCGGAGTCGGGCCTCGCTCGACGCACCCCGGGTGGCGACCGGCGGTAAGATGGCCCGGCCGGCGAGTTCGGAGGGAGACGGGTCGCGACCGGCGGCGTCGGACGCGCCAGTCAGCGGCGAAGGGAGACGGGTCGCGACCGGCGGCGTCCGGTCGCGCCAGTCAGAGCTGGTGAGACGATTCTGCACGGCCGGAGATCAGCCGGGGAGGAACGACCGATGCGCAGCACCCCGGCGCTCGCGGTAGCGCCCACGCCACCAGTCGCCGAGACGCTGTCCTTCGGCGGGGCGTCAGTGTCGGAGGCGCAGGGCGGCGCCAGGAGCATCGACGCCCGCACGGTGCCCGTGCCGGCTGCCGCGAGTCAGGCGTTGCGGGCGTCGATCGCCGCTCCCGTGCCGGTCCCGGTGAGCGCTGACGGGGGCGGCCTGCCGGAGACGGACGACGAGTGGGCGGCGTTCGCCGCTGCAGCGGACGCCGCGGCGGGGCAGGGGGTGGACGCGGCGGCGGAGCAGCTCGGGCTCACGCTCGAACGTGGCGAGGTGGAGGGCGTGGCGGTGCATCGCGTCACGCCGAACGATATCGACCCGGCCCATGCCGACCACCTGTTCCTCTACGTGCATGGCGGCGGCTACGTGTTCGGCGGCGGCGACGCGAGCGTGCAGGAAGCGCTCTTCATCGCCAGCCGGGCCCGCATCCCCGTGCTCTCCATCGACTACCGGATGCCGCCGGCCCACCCGTTCCCGGCCGCGGTCGAGGACGTCGTCACCGTCTATCGCCACGTGCTGGCGCAACGGCCGGCCCGCTCGCTGGCCCTGGGGGGCACGTCGGCCGGGGGAGGCCTGACGCTGGCCGCGGTGCATCGCTTCCTCGCGCTGGGGCTAGACGTCCCGGGCGCGCTGTACGCCGGCACGCCGTGGGCCGACCTCACGAAGACCAGCGACACGCTGTTCACCAACGAGGCGGTGGACCGCGTGCTCCTGACCTACGACGGGCTGCTCCGCGCCGCGGCGGAGCTCTACGCGGACGGCCACGACCTGAAGGACCCGCTGATCTCGCCGGTCTACGGGGACTTTGCCGGCTTCCCCCCGACCTACCTGGTGACCGGGACGCGCGACATGCTGCTCAGCGACACGGCGCGCACCCACCGCAAGCTCCGCGCTGCCGGGGCCGTCGCGGACCTCAACGTCTACGAGGGCGTGTCGCACGCCGACTACCTGCTGGTGCCGGACTCGCCGGAGTCGCAGGAGGTCTACGCGGAGCTGAACGCGTTCCTGCTGCGGCACCTGGAATAGACGCGCCGTCTTGCGATGGCGGCGCGCACCGCCATGAAGCCGAAGCTCATTCCACTGCGATATGAGAGGCCCTCGCTCCCGGAGGTCGCCGCGCGGGCGCGCAGCTTCTTCGAGTTGATGAACCGGCGCCGAACGGTGCGGGACTTCAGTCCGGAACGGGTGCCGGCCGGAGTGATCGAGGATCTGGTGCGCGCGGCGTCCACGGCTCCGTCGGGCGCGCACCGGCAGCCGTGGACCTTCGTGGCGGTGTCGGATCCGGCGGTCAAGCGGCGCATCCGCATCGCCGCCGAGCGCGAGGAGCGCGAGAACTACGGCGGGCGGATGCCGGACGAGTGGCTCCGCGCGCTGGAGCCGCTGGGAACGGACGAGCACAAGCCGTTCCTCGAGATCGCTCCCTGGCTGGTGGTCGTCTTCCGCCAGAACTACGGCGTCGGGCCGGCCGGCGAGCACGTCCGCCACTACTACGTGTCGGAGTCGGTCGGCATCGCGGCCGGCCTGTTCCTGACCGCCGTGCACCAGGCCGGTCTGGTGGCGCTGACGCACACGCCCAGCCCGATGGGATTCCTCCGGGAGATCCTGAACCGTCCGGACAACGAGACGGCGTGTCTGCTGATACCGGTGGGCTATCCCGCCGCCGACGCGCGGGTACCGGACCTGCGCCGCAAGCCGCTCGAAGAGGTCCTGCAGATTCTGCGAGAGTAGGACTCCGCCATGCCGCCTGCGTGCGTCGGCTGGAAGGGGCAGTCATCGCGCCTGCCCCGGGTGATACGATGGCCGCGTTCTGTGTGGAATCGCGTCGCCACCGCGGCAGATCGGGGTCGACCGGCCTCTGCGCGTCGGGGCGGCAATCGGGAGAGAGACCAATGCGACCTGTCACCTTTTCCTTCGTCGTGTGCGTTGCCTTGACCATGGCCGTGGCTGTCCCGGACGGGGCGGCGCAATCGACGTCCGGCGCCGCCCTGCCGTCCGATCTCGGGGTGGTCGACTTTCCGACCTCCGGCCCCGCCGACGCCCAGGTCCATTTTCTTCGCGGCGCGGCGATGCTCCACAGCTTCGGTCTCGAGGATGCGGCCCTGGAGTTCCGTCAGGCCCAGGCCCTGGCTCCGGACTTCGCCATGGCCTACTGGGGCGAGGCGATGAGCTACAACCACCCCCTCCAGCGCTTCCGGGAGTGGGACCTGCCGCGGCAGGCGCTCGAGCGGCTGGGGCCGACCCGGGAGGCCCGGTTGGCCAAGGCGCCGACCGAGCGCGAGAAGGGATTCGTCCGCGCCGTGGATGCCCTGTTCTTCGCCGCGGGCGAGGAAACCGATCGCCGCGTCGCGTACGCGGACGAGATGGAGCGGCTTGCCGCCGCCTACCCCGACGATCACGAGGTGCAGGCGTTCTACGCGCTGGCGCTGCTGGCCACCTCGAGCGACTATGGTTACGAGCCGTATCGCACGAACGTGAAGGCGGGCGCCATCGCGCTGCGGGTGTTCGACGAGAATCCGGATCATCCGGGCGCCGCGCACTACATCATTCATGCCTTCGACGATCCGATCCACGCGGCGATCGCGCTGCCGGCGGCCACGCGCTTCGCCGCGATCGCGTCCGGTGTCGTGCACGCGCTGCACATGCCGTCGCACATCTTCATCCAGCTCGGGATGTGGGACGACGTCTCGTCGTCAAACGACGCCTCGTATGCGGCGGCGCTCGAGATGTTCGAGCGGCAGGACACCTACGAATCGGACACGCAGCGGTACTTCAATGCCCGGAATCTGACGCATGCGCTCGACTGGGGCCAGTACGGCGACCTGCAGCGCGGCGACTACGCCAGGGCGTGGCAGGCGGTCGAGAACGGCGAGATGGTCATCGCCAACACCGAGGCGCCGATTGCCCTGCAGCGGGCCGCCACCACCCGGCCGCGGTACGTGATCGAGACCGAGCAGTGGCAGGTCATCGAGGTGTCGCCGCATGCCGCGGCGGGGGGACACCTGGCGAACGGCATCAGCGCCGTGCGGACCGGCGATCTGGCGGCGGGCGCCGCTGCGGCCGAGGCGCTGGCCGCGCTGGACGGTGCCGTCGCGGCGATCGCGCATCACGAGGTCACGGCGCTCCTGCACGCGGCGGGGGGCGATGCGGACGCCGCGACGGCCTCGATGGACAAGGCGATCGAGCTGGCGGAGTCGCGGGGCGCGCCGCGCGGGGCGCCGACCCCGCTCAAGCCGGCGCACGAGCTATATGGCGAGATCCTGATCGAGCTGGGTCGGCCTGCTGAAGCCGTCGAACAGTTCAAGCGCTCGCTGCGGCGCACGCCGAACCGTTCGCTCTCGCTCCGCGGGCTCGCCCGCGCCGCGGTGGCCGCCGGCGATCCGGAAACCGCGCGCGCGCAGTACGCGCAGCTCGTGGCTCAGTGGCGCGGGGCGGAGGACGCGCCGACCGTCGCTGAAGCGCGGCAGTTCCTGGGGGACCACCAGGAGTCCGCGCCGTAGAACGGTGCGGACTCCTGAAGGATTGGGTTGGGCGCCGAGCGGAGGCCGCAGCGCGACCTTGCGGTCGCGGCGACGAACGGCGGGCTCGCATCATCGGCCACATCAGGGGGAGCGATGCTCATGTTGCGCTCATCACCGCGGCCGTCGGATTATCGCTCGCGCGACGCAGTCGTCACGCTCGCCGTCACGGCCCTTGTCGCCGGATTCCTCACGTGGGGGAGCGTCGGGGCCGCGCAGAGTCCCGAGCGGACCGGGCCCCTTGCGGGTACGGCGAGCCTGACCGGCACGGTGGAAGCGCCCCGGCCCTTCACCGCGGCGCGCGTCTATGCCCGCAACACCGACCGGCGGATCCTGTACATGGTCTACACCGCCGCCGGTCGGTTCCGGGCCGTCGGGCTCCTGCCGGGGAGCTACGAGGTCAGCGTTCAGGCGCCCGGGCTCGTCTCGGACGTGCAGCAACTGGCCGTCGGCGCCGGTGACCGTCCGCACATCACGGTGTCGCTGCGCGATGCCGACCGGCCGGACCGCTTTCCCAGTGCGGTGGATGCCCCGGCGCGCGATCTGACCCTGCAGGGCTACGACGAGATCTACCCGCCGGGCCCCGGACGGCGCGTCCTGGAAGAGGTCTGCATGGTGTGCCATGGGGAGAACTTCGCGCCGAGGCGCCCCCGCGACGCGGCAGGGTGGCAGGCGGCCCTCGATCTGATGATGGGCCGGAGTCTCTTCGAGCGGGAGCGGGTCGGCTCGACGGAAGGCATCCTCGCGCCCCCCGCCTCGCACTTCCGCTTCGGGTTCCAGGACCGGAAGGACCTGCTCGAGTACCTGATCGCGCACTTCGGGGCGGACAGCACGCCGCGGGCGGTGCGGCCGGATACCGACGTTCCCCTCGACGAAGCCGCGCTCGGGAAGGCGCAGTTCATCGAGTACTACCTGCCACCCGACCCGGTGCCCGAGGGCACGGCCGCGGAACCGCAGGGGGAGCTCGGCCGGTCCCGAACCCGCATTGCCTACACGATGCAGCTCGACGCCGAGGGCAATGCGTGGCTCGTGGACCGCGGGAATCCCAATCGCCTCGTCCGACTCGATCCGCGCACCGGCGAGCAGAAGGACTACGTCCTGCCGGATCCGAGGGCGGGCGTGCACGAGATCGTCATCGATCGGGAGGGGATCGTCTGGGTGCCGGAGATCGGCGGGACGCCGCGCACCCGGGAGTATCGCCTGCTCGGTTTCAACCCGGCGACGGAGCGCTGGCAGCACCAGATCGTCGCCGATCCCGACGACGAGATCCGGAACCCGAACAAGGTCGGGATGCACGGGTCCACCGTCGATTCGGCGGGCAATCTCTACACGAACTGGTTCGGACACGGGGCGATCGGTCGGTGGGACCGTGCGACCGGGAAGATCTCCATCTTCCGCATCCCGACGGCCGGCGCGATTCCCTACGGCATGGCGATCGACAAGAACGACAACGTCTGGTCTTCGCTCTGGAACGGCGGCAAGATCGCGAAGTTCGACACCACCACCCGGCAATGGACGGAGTTCAGCCCACCGACCTATCCGGCCAACATCCGGCGCGGCGTGGGGGTCGATTCGCGGAACAACGTGTGGTTCGGCATCTATGCGGCCGGCCGGCGGCCCGCAAGGCTGGCGAAGCTCGACCAGTCGACCGGGCGGATAACCGAATGGGACATCCCCTACCGGCCCGCCTCGCCCTACGAGGCGACCGCCGACTTCGAGGACAACATCTGGTTCCCGGACGCGTCGCCACCGACACAGCCCGCCGTCATCGGCAGGTTCAATCCCCGCGACGAGACGTTCACCTTCTATCCCAAGCCGCAGGCGGTCGCCGACTCGCCCAAGCTGCAGCACACCGCGGACGGGGCCGTGTGGTACACGGCCCGGACGTCCATCCCCGGCGCGACCGGCTTCGGTGTCCTGTACCCGGACAAGGACAAGATCACGACGCTGGGCGGGTACCCCCTGAACGGCCCGCCCGGCTACGCCTTCACGGCGGCGCCCGGGACGGAATAGCCGCGACCGACAGGACGGCCGGACCGCGGCGGCGGGGCTCCCGGGGCGACGATGCCGAGAAACGAGTCTCTCCGGCGGGAGCTTCTGGAGATGGCGTCGCTGGACCGCGTCACGCGGGCCGAGCTCGCCGCCTCGGGCGACCTGTTCGACACCGGCTACGAGCCCCGGATGGCCCGCGTCCATGCACGCAATGCGCAACGTCTTCGGCGGGTGATCGAGTCCGTCGGATGGCCGGGGACAGACCTCGTCGGTCCTGACGGTGCAGAGGCTGCCTGGCTGATACTGCAACACGCGATCGCCGAGCCCGACCTGCTCCGCAGCGTGTCGCCTCTCCTCGAGACGGCCGCGCGGGAGGGAAGGGCGGACCCAGCCCACGCGGCCATGCTCGAGGACCGGATCCGGTTCTTCGAGGGCCGGCCCCAGCGCTATGGTACCCAGCTCGATTGGGACGCCGAGGGGCACCTCTCTCCGGGCGAGGTTGAGGACCCGCGCCGGCTGGCCGAGCGCCGACTCGCCGTCGGCCTCCCCCCGCTGGAGGAGCAGATCGAGAAGGCGCGCAGCCGAGCGGCGGTCGAGGGAGAGCGGCCGCCG
Source organism: Acidobacteriota bacterium (assembly GCA_026707615.1). GTDB lineage: Bacteria > Acidobacteriota > Vicinamibacteria > Vicinamibacterales > UBA8438 > JAGWAJ01. The sequence goes on from JAPOWL010000120.1 coordinate 7,249, forward strand.
GCGGCTCACCAGGCGTACGCGGACGCGCGGGACGAATGGGCGGCAAGTGTCGGCTGGCGCGGCGGCTGAGAACCGCGGCGGGCGATTCGGGGCACTCGTGGAAAGGAGAAGATTTGGAGCCGGCGAGCGGACTCGAACCGCTGACCTGCTGATTACGAATCAGCTGCTCTACCAACTGAGCTACGCCGGCAACCCTTTAGAATCAGTGCCTTACGAGAATCCGCCCATCTCTGCCAGCCGTTCCTGCCAGCCGAATCCGCAGCGACGGCTGGCACAGCGGGCGCTGTGTCGGCTGGGCCGAGCGTGTCCGTGTCCTGATCCCACAGCCACGATGCCCCTATTGTAGCCCTTCGCCGCGTGGGGCGCGACCCCGGGAGGGAGGCCGTCTTCACTAGGCGGTCGCGACTCGCAGGCGCCGGACGGGATCGGTGTGATTGACCGGGCGGGGCTAGCGGGCGAGGCGTGGCCGGGTGTGGTGGGCGTCGGATCGTCCGGCGTCCTCGGCACGGGGCGCTGCCGGCGTGCGGCTCCACGAGCGTCCGGAAGGCTCACGGGCCTTGGAGTGCCGGTCGAGGGCGGTGATTGGGCGGATGCGGGCAACGGGCACAGACGCGGAAGTCCGGACTACGGTCGAAGCTGCTTGCGTCGCGCGGCACTGCGGCAGAGCTACGTCGCGAACAACGTGACCGACGTCTTCGACGACATGAATCCCGACGATCCGTGGAACCGGGCCGCCGCGGACCGGGAGGCCGGAAGGCGTCGTGTGGCTGCCCGAGCAACGGCGGCGCAAGGTCGCCGACCCGGCCTGCGAGCTCGACGAGTCCGACATCGAATGGCCCAACCCCGCCGGAGACGATCCCGCACACCCGCCCTGGACGGATCTCGGCGGAAATGGCCCGATCCTGGGAACCGTCAACGGCCGCAGGCCCGAGCAGTCCGACTTCCTGAAGGACGCGGCCCGGACCGAGACCTGGCGCGAACTGCGGGTGGGCGTCCTTCATTCACGCTGCCGACACAGCCCACGCTACTCCGGCAGCGCTGCTTCGAGCTGTCGGGAATGACGCCGCGAATGTAGCCGGATCCGACACCCCAAAACCAGACAACTGCAACAACAAGAGTGACTTACACGTGCTCGGCGCTGAGACTTCCGTCTAGGGTCCCCAAAACTGCTTGACGGTCAGCCGCGCCTTGAGTAGTCTGCGGTTCGGCATGAACCACCCCGCAGCACCGCTGCGGCTCGACGCCGAAGACAGGAGCACGCTGGAGGTGTGGGCGCGCGGTGCGACAGCGCCGCCCCGCGCGGTGTCCCGGGCCAAGGCATTGCTGATGGCCGGTGACGGCGTTGCCAACAGTCGCATCGCGACC
>JAPOWL010000300.1 GCA_026707615.1 Acidobacteriota bacterium
CCCGCCACGCCGCCCCGTGCAGGCTGCCACGGGGGACCCACTGTCGGCGCGTGGAGCCCGTGTTCATCGTCGTGCGCGGACCACGACCGGCTCCGGCTGGTGTCGCGTTCGACAATGATCTTGCACCCTCCGGGGTCCGCGTTCATGATCGGATGCCCGGAGGGACGACCTTCCGCACTCCGCGCGCGAGTTCGCGGGTCGCTCGACTCGCGACCCGAAGTGCCGTCGCGCGAGGCGCCGGGAGGGCAGGAACCCAGGAACGCAGGAACGCAGGGAGGCAGCGATGACCCAGCGACATCTCGTGGCGGCGCTCCTCGTGACGGCGCTCGCGGTGGGGGTGCCGACCGGCGTCGCCGGCCAGCCGCCGGCGGGGGAGGCGGGCGGCTCGGCGGCGCTCCGCACCGCGTGGGGCGATCCGGATCTCCAGGGGCGCTGGACGAACACGACGACCACCCCGCTGGAGCGGCCCGCCGACCTGGCGGAGCGCGACTTCCTGACGGACGAGGAGCGCGCGGCCCGCGACGAGGCGGGAGACGTGGCCCGCGAGCAGCGCGGCATCGACCCCGGCACCGGGGAGACCGGGTCGTACAACAACTTCTGGGTCGAGCGGGGCGTCCGGATGGCGCGCACGTCGCTCATCGTCGACCCACCGGACGGACGGCTGCCTCCGCTGACGCCGGCGGAGGCGGAGCGGCGGCCCGGGCGCGAGGCGTATCGCAGCCGCGTTCCGGCGGGGCCGGAAGACCGCAACCTGTACGAACGCTGCATCTCCCGGAGCCTGCCCGGCGCGATGCTGCCCGGCTTCTACAACCACAACTACCAGATCTTCCAGGCGCCGGGCTACGTCGTGATCCTGGTCGAGATGGTGCACGACGCCCGCATCGTGCCCCTCGACGGGCGGCCCCATGCCGACCCCCGGATCCGCCAGTGGCTGGGGGACTCGCGCGGCCGGTGGGAAGGCGACACGCTGGTCGTCGAGACCACCAACCTCATACCGGTGAACGGACGGGCCCTGACCGTCTTCGGAGCGGGCGAGGCCACCGAGATCGTGGAGCGCTTCACGCGGCTCGACGACGGGACCCTCGACTACCGTGTCACCGTCAGCGATCCGACGGAGTACACGAGGCCGTGGACGGCGTCGATTCCGATGGCGAGCCTCGACGGGCTGCTCTACGAGTACGCCTGCCACGAAGGGAACTACGGCCTGGAGAACATACTGGCGGGGGCACGCGCAGAGGAGACGCGGGCCGGCGCGGGCGCCGCCTCAAGGTAGGCGGTAGCGTACACCGGGAGGAGACGCCCGCCGGGTGCACCTGGCGCAAGGTCGTGCGCACCGTTGCGCGCCGTTGCGAAGCGCGCGCCCCGGCGCAGCCAGCAGCGGTGGGCAGTCCGTCGTCGGCCCCGGATCGGGCCGACGGCGGGTCGGCCGGAGGGAGAGATCATGCTCGCAATCGAACGGACGTCGCGAATCCGAATGGCACTGGTAGCCGGCAGCATCATCGCCGCCGTGCTGGCGATCCCGAGCGGGCCTCCCGCCCTCGCGCAGGAGGCGGACCGCATCCGTCCCGTCACCGACGCGGAGCTCGAGAACCCGAGCGACGACGAGTGGCTGATGTGGCGCCGGACGCTCAACGGCTGGGGCTACAGCCCCCTCGATCAGATCAACCGCGACAACGTCGGCGATCTCCGGATGGTCTGGACCCGGGCGCTCGGGACCGGGCTGCAGCAGGGAACGCCGCTGGTCCGCGACGGCGTGCTGTTCATGCCCAACCCGCGCGACGTCATCCAGGCCATCGACGCCGTGACCGGCGACCTCATCTGGGAGCACCGGCGGGACCGCCCGGACGATCTGGGCGACTACATGATCGGCGTCCTCATCGAGACCAACCGCAACATCGCCATCCACGGCGAACTGATCATCGACACCAGCATGGACGACCACGTCTTCGCCCTCGACGCCGAGACGGGCGAGGTGGTGTGGGACACCGAGATCCTCGACTACCGGGTGAACCCGGCCAACCAGACCTCGGGGCCGATCACGGCCCGCGGGAAGGTCTTCTCGGGCCGGAGCTGCGACCCGCGGGGCGGGCCCCACGCGTGCGTCATCACCGCGCACGACGCGGGGACCGGCGAGGAGCTGTGGCGGACGCGCCTCATCCCCGCCCCCGGCGAGCCGGGCGACGAAACCTGGGGCGACGTCCCGTTCGAGCGGCGCGGGCACGTCGGCTCGTGGATGGTGCCGAGCTACGACCCGGAGCTGAACCTGGTCATCCTCGGCACGTCGGTCACGTCGCCGGCACCGAAGTTCATGCTCGGCGGCACGGACCTGACGCACCTCTATCACAACTCGACCCTGGCCCTCGACGGCGACACCGGCGAGATCGTCTGGCACTACCAGCACCTGAACGACAGTTGGGACCTCGACCACCCGTTCGAGCGCCTGCTCGTCGACACCGCGGTGCGGCCCGACGCCTCCGCCGTGAGCTGGATCAACCCGCGCCTGAACCCCGGCGAGGAGCGCCGCGTGGTGACGGGGGTTCCCGGCAAGACGGGCATCGTCTACACCCTCGACCGCGAGACGGGCGAGTTCCTGTGGGCCACGCCGACCATCCCCCAGAACGTGGTCAGCGGCATCGACGGGGCCACGGGGACGGTCTCGGAGAATTCCGAGCTGGTCTTCACCGCGCAGGGCCAGGAGGTCCTGGCCTGTCCGCACGCCAGCGGCGGCAAGGACTGGGAGGCCGGCGCCTACAGCCCGCTGACCAACACCATGTACATGCCGCTGCGCAACGTCTGCGCGCGCATGCTGTCGATCTCGGCCGCGGACGAGTCGGACGAGGCCCGGCGCCTCTATGCCCTCGCCTGGCGCTCGCAGATCGCGCCCGGCATGGACCAGGTGGGGAGCATCCACGCCATCTCGGCCGAGACCGGCGAGTCGGTGTGGAACTACCAGCAGCGCGCGGCCACGATGAGCCTTGCCGCGACCGGCGGCGGGCTTGTCTTCGGCGGCGACGTCAACGGCCGCTTCCGGGCCTTCGACGATCGGACCGGCGAGATCCTGTGGGAGATCAACCTCGGGTCGTCGGTCTCCGGCTTCCCGATCACCTTCGCCGTCGACGGCCGGCAGTACGTCGCGGTGAGCACGGGCACCCCGCGCTTCATCGACCTGACGCCGGAGCTCAGGCCCAGCGTCGGCAACAACCTGTTCGTCTTCGCCCTGCCTTAGCGCTGGTGGTGTGTCCCTGGAACGACTTTGCACTTACTGACCTTATCGAGGATGGGTCAAGTAGTCCTCGATGGCCGCCACCAGTTCCGGCACGCTGGAGAAGACGCCGCGGCGAACCTGCTCAGCTGGCACCGCGTCGCGCGACCCGGTGGGCGGGGCCCTGCAGCGAAGCGCGGGGCTAACCACCTCCGTTGAGGAAGCCGGCGCAGGAGAACCAGGCGACTGGTCGAGCCCCCCGCGAACGCGCGGGAGCCGGCTCACTCCGTGCGCAGGGCTGCAGCGGGACGGACCCGTACCGCCCACAGGACCGGACCGGCATGCGCCGCGGCGCCGACCGCGACGAGGATGAGGAGGGCCCCACCCCAGGCCGTCACGTCCGCCGCGTCGACGCCATGGAGCACGCCGACGGTGGCGTGGGCGAGCGCGTAGGCGGACACTCCTCCGAGCACCGTGCCGATACCGAGCGGGATGGCCCCGTGCCGGAGCACGAGTCGCACGATGTCACCGCGGCTGGCCCCCATCGCAGCGCGGACGCCGATCTCGTGAGTCCGACGCACGATCGCGAAGGCGACGACGCCGTACAGGCCGATGGTGGCCAGCTCGATCGCGACGAGGCCAGCCGTGCCGAGCGTCGTAGCCAGGAGTCTCGCCGGCAGCAGTTGGGACGCAAGATTGTCTTGCAGCGCCTGCCCTTCCCAGAAGACGACGCCCGGATCGATTCGCCGCAGGACCCGCCGCATGGCTGCGCCGAGCGCCCCGGTATCTCCCGCGGTCCGGGCGAGCAACATCGGGGCAAGCACGAGGTCCTCTGGACGCTGCGACGCGGCGTAGTGGATGTAGGGTGTGGGCGGCTCCCGAACGAAGCGGACCTTGTAGTCGCTCACGACGCCAACGATCGTGACCGACGGTCCGTCTGCGTCCCAGGGCCGGATGCTGCGGCCAACGGCGCTCGTGCCGGGCCACATGCGTCGGGCGAACGCTTCGTTGACGATGGCGACGGGCGGCGAGGCGGGGGTATCGACGGCCTCGTCGAAAGATCTCCCCCGGAGGATGGGCACCCCCAGCACATCGAAGTAGCGGTCGCCCACGGTCACCGTTTCGACCGGAAGGGCGGCGCCCGATCCCTCGCCGGGCGTTGTCCGAACGCGCGTCTGGCGGTAGTTGATGGACAGCGGCGAGCGGCTGGCGGCGGCTACCGCCTGCACGCCCGCCAAACCGCGCACCCGTCTCCGCGCGCGCGCAAGAAACTGCTCCGCCTCGTCGGCGTCGTATCCGAGCAGTCCCAGGCCCACAGTGACCGAGGCGACGGCTGACACCGGGAATCCGGGGTGGATTCGGCCCGCTGCCTGAAGATTGCGCGCCACCAGACCCGCCATGACCAGCAGCACCAGGCTGGCCGCGATCTGAAGCGACACGAGCGCCTGCTGCAGGTTCCACCGGTATCCCCCGACCCAGCGGCTCGGACCCCGGCCGTCGAGGGCGCGGCGCAAGCTGGACCGGGTACCCGGACACGCGGGCAGCAGGCAGGCAAGGATGCCCGCCCCCAGCGCTGCGACTACCGAGACACCGAGCACGCGGCCATTCAACGACACGTCGAGCGCGAGGGGGACCAGCAGGGGGATGCGAACCGTGCCGAGAGCTTGCAGGAGTCCCCAGGCGAACGCGACGCCGCCTGCCACGCCCAGCACCGCCAGTGCCGTGCCCTCGACCAGCACCTCACGCAGCACGCGCCCCCGGCTCGCACCTACCGCGAGACGCAAGCCGATCTCCTGCCGCCGGGCCGACGCGCGCGCAAGGAGCAGCCCCGCGACGTTCGTGCATGCAATGAGCATCACGAGGCCGAGCAGTGCGAAGAGACTGACCGCGCCCGCGCGCAGGCGGTCCTCGAACAGCGGATGGGTCGCCACATCGCTCGCCCGAAACACCGTCACGCGGAGACCACGGTTCGAAGCGGGGTAGATCGCGTCGAGCGCCCGCATCACGCGGTTCAACTGGTGGGCGGCGCCGGCGACTGTTTCCCCGTCGCGGAGCCGCCCCTTCAGCAGCATCCAGCGCAGGCCGCGGCTCTCGAGTCTCGTGGAGCCGGGCGACGGGGCGCCACTCTGCATCATCACCGGCTGCACGTCGTCGACTCGCGCCATCGGTGTCCAGAAGGCGGGCGTCAGGATGGGCGCCGTCATGCCGGCAAAACGCTCCGGCGCCACCCCGACGATCGTGTACTCGCGGCCGCCGATTCCGAGGGAGAGGCCGACGGCGTCCGGACGGCGGTCGAACGCAGTGGACCAGAGCGCCGACGAGATCACGACGACCGGCGCCGCGTCGGGACGCTCGTCCTCCGGGCGCAACACCCGGCCGTGCCGCGCGGGAACGCCGAGCACCTGGAAGTAGTTGCCCGTGACCGCTTCGCCCGGCATCGAGCGCGACTCGTCGTCCGTCCGGACGGCGGCCATGGCGGGAACGTAACCCGCAAGACCGGTGAGGGCGGAGGCGTTGCGGCTCAGGTCGCGGTAGTCGGGATACGAGCTGCCGTACCAGCCGTGGCCGCCGGCGTTGCTCGTGTAGACATCCACGATCTGCTCTGGCCGGTCGATGGCCAGCCGCCGCAGGAGCGTGGCGTCGAGCAACGCGAAGAAGGCCGTGTTGAGGCCGACTCCGATGGCGAGGGAGACGACCGCCGCGGCCGACAGGGCGGGGTGCCTGCGGACCAACCGCAGCGCCAGGCGCGCGTCCTGGCGCAGGCCGTCGAGTTGCCGGACGCCCCAGCTCCCGCGGCAGTCGTCCTTGACGACATCCAGGGGTCCGAACGCGAGCCGAGCGCGTCGGCGCGCTTCGGTCGGGGAGAGGCCGCGCGCGACGTGCTGTTCGGCGGCGCGCTCGAGATGGAAGCGCAGCTCGTCTTCCAGGTCCTCTTCGGCGGCGTTCCGCCGGAGCAGCGTGCGCAGCCGGAACCGAAGGTCATCCAGCATCGGCGGCGGCTAGCGCGCCCTCGCGGGCGCGTCGGGAGTCTGCGCCGGCGCACGCATCCTGCATCGCACGTTCCGCAGCGCAGACTCCTAGGACATGTCGAGCACGTGACCGACGGCGGCGGTAAGCGCGCGCCACGCCGCAAGGTCCGACTCGAGTTGCCGGCGTCCTTTCCCGGTCAGCGTGTAGTACTTCGCCCGTCGGTTGTGGTCGGACGTACCCCACGAGGCGGTGATCCACCCGCGCCGCTCGAGGCGGTGCAACGCGGGATAGAGCGACCCCTGCCGGATGCTCAGCGCCTCGCCGGACACCTGGCGAATCCGCTCGGAGATTCCCCAGCCGTGCCGCGGCTCCAGCGCCAGCGTCTTGAGGATCAACAGCTCGAGCGTGCCCTGCGGCAGGTCGATGCGGTCGGCGGTCATCCTTCCCCGTGGTCCGGTTCAGACAGCGCGCGGGATAGCCGGGCCAGCTCCCCCTCGACCTCGGCCTGCCGCCGCGACAAGCTCCAGAAGTACCCGAACGCAAGAATCCAGACGATGGAGTACGCGGCGATGAGGAAGCCTGCCGCGGGCAATCGATCCTCGTCCGGCACCTCGTCGATTGGGACGAACTCCTCGACGCTGGGCGGCTGCATCGCCGCCGCTCCCGTTGCAGCACCGGCTCCCGTTGCAGCACCCGCGCCCGCCGCAGCGCCCAATCCCGGCGCGGCGCCCGCGCTCGCCACCACGCCCGCCGCGACTACCGCGGCCGCCACGAAGACCGCCCAGGCGCGGCGACCAGCGCCGTCGTGCGGTCGGCGATCCGTTCCCGGCGAGTCTGCTGTCATCGTGGATCCCAGTAGCCGTCGTCACACGCCAGCCGGAGGCGATCGACGGCGGCGCGATGCTCCTCCAGGCGGCGGCGCCCTTCGAGCATCACGAAGAGCAGCGCCAGATAGGCCAGCACGCACCAGAGAAACGGAAGCCCCATGGACAGCGGCAGCTGCGGCAGGACCGTGGTCTGCGGATGCAGCGTCCGCCACACGTTCACGGAGACGTAGACGAAGGGGACGTTGAACATCCCGAACACGGCGAGGCCGGCGGCGAGGCGATCCGACCCCGGGCCTCCGTACTGCCGAAGCAGCAGGTAGGCAACGAAGTTCATCTGCAGGAGGAGCGCCAGCGTCGTCCTGACGTCCCACGGCCACCAGGTGCCCCAGGACACACGGCCCCAGAGCGGTCCTGTCACCAGACCCATGAGGCCGAAGAGCAGGGCCACCTCTGCCGCGGCGACTGCGAGCCGATCCGCCGCCTGCCGGCCGCTGAACACGTAGATGCCGCTAGCGGTGCCGCAGACGAAGATGGCGCCGAACATCATGAACCAGGCCGGTACGTGGAAGTAGAAGATCTTGGCCACGAGCCCCATCGTCGCCTCGTACGGCGCCATGGCGATCACCACGGGCGCGCCGGCGAACAGGAGTGCCGCCGCCACGAGTGCCCCGAACGATCGGCGGTTGGTCATCCGCGCCCCGCGCTCGGCTTTCTCCTCGTTCTTCGAGATGCACTTGGCCATGATTCCGCCCCGGTCGACGTGGAACGCGTCACCAAGCCGGCCGGTCCGTCCTGACGCGTGCGGTGCGCAACCGTGATCCTGCGCGCCGGCTACCCTTCGGCTTCGACAACAAGGGACACCCTAGCACGCTTCCTGTCGAAGTGCAAGGAGAGGGCCGGGGGCCGGTCGAGGTGCTCGCGAAACGAGCGTCTCGTTCACCACCACGGCCCGCGGGGCCCCCTCCGCGTCGAGCCGGTTTAGGGCACGGCCGCTCAGGAGGCGCAGCCGCATCGTCCGACCACGCTCTCGGTGAGGAGCTCGCGGGCGATGCGCTCGCGCCCCGCGCCGAGGGCGCCGCTCACAGGGAGGCGGACGGGCCGACCCGGACCGTGACCACGTCCGTGTCGTGGAACTGCTGATGCCGGACCGACGACGCGTAGTGGTGTAGCAGCCGCAGGGAGATCTCCTCCTCGGTCGGGGCGCCGGCGCCCTGCTCGGTCAGCAGGGCCAGTTGATCCTCCAGGTTGGCTTCGTCGGTCGCCGCCGCGAACTCGAGGTCGACGGCGTCGCCGTCGTTGCGGGCGACGAGCAGCAGGTGGCGCTTCGCTCTCGGCCCTCCGCCGGCCTCCTGGCGAGTGAGGGTGAGCAGCAGTTCCTCGCCGACCGCCCGGAGCCGGTCCGACATCTCCTCGTTGCGCTGGCCGCGGGCGGCGAAGTCGGAGAGGAACGCGTCGACCTTCGCGAAGCTCTCCCGCGTCAGCTCCGTCTTCAGGCGCCGACGGCGCGGCCCCGTCAGCTCCACGAACTGCGACAGGACGATGACC
>JAPOWL010000058.1 GCA_026707615.1 Acidobacteriota bacterium
TCTGCGGGGGCACGGCGACGCGACCGCGCCCGACGGCCTCGACTACAGCTGGGATGCGGTGCTGTTCGAGTCGCATCGGTTGGGCTCTCTCCTGGACGTGAAGAAGGTGCTCGTGCGGGGCAGCCGATTCCGCTAGCGCGCCCTGACGGGCGCATCGGGAGTCTGTGTTGGCACGAACTCCTGCATGGCACGCTCTGCGGCGCAGACTCCTAGTAGACTCCGACCGTCGTCGATGACGCCAGCGCGCTGAACGGACGGACGCCGCTCACCCCGTCCCACGGATACTGCTCGCACGGCCGCTCCCGCTCGCCCTCGTCCCGCTCGAGGAAGCGGGGCACGAAGAACTCGCGCGTCAGCGTGGTCAGCATCACCCGGCCGGTCTCGCCGTAGTCGACGACCTGCTCGGCGTCGTCCGGATCGACCACCTGCAGGACGGCGCGCGGCTGCGGGGCGTGGTACGTGATCTTGTAGCCCTCGTCCGGGCCGCTCGGCGGACTCCCGGCCAGCCCCATGAGCGTGTTGCCGTAGGTCGGCGTCATGTAGACGCCGTCGAGCAGCTCCTCGTTGGCGAAGCGGTTCCACTGCGGGGTGAACTCCGTGCCGCCGGCGAAGATGCCCGTGATGCCGGTTTCCTTGATGCTCGAGCCTTCCTCCTCCAGCCGGTTGGCGAGGGCCTCGATGAGCTTCGGCGTCGAGAAGAGGCACTTGATGTCGTGGCCGGCCGAGAGCACCGTCAGGGCCTGGTCGATCACGTGGGCCTGGTAGGCCTTCAGGTGGTCCATCCAGCCCTTCTTGATCAGCTTGATGACCCAGCGCGGATCGAGGTCGACGCAGAAGCAGATGCCGCCGCGGTGCTGAGCGAGGTGCTCCACCGCGAGGCGCAGCCGCCGCGGGCCGCTCGGGCCCAGCATCAGCCAGTTGGCGCCCTTCGGGAAGCACTCCTCGGGAAGCGTCTCCGAGAACAGCTCGTAGTCGGTCCGGAAGTCGTCGATCGCGACGCGGCTCTTCGGGATGCCCGTCGTCCCGCCGGTCTCGAAGACGTAGATCGGCCGGTCCGCGTAGGCCTTGGGCACCCAGCGACGGACGGGACCGCCGCGCAGCCACTCGTCCTCGAAGTGGCCGAACTTGTGCAGGTCGTCGAAGCCGTGGACTTCCTGGCGCGGATCCCAGCCCGCCTTCGCGGCCCAGTCGAGCCAGAACGGACTGCCGGTGGCCGGGTCGAAGTGCCACGCGACGATCTCGCGAACCTGCTCGTCGAGCGACGCCCGCGCCGCGTCCACCCTTCCCTGTAGATCGGACACCGCTGTACTCATCAACCGGCGATCTTACACTAGGAGCGGAGCCGTCAGCGACGAACGGCGGGCTGGTCTCGTGGCCGGCCGCGGCCGGTCCGCGCGCCGGCCGGGAGACCAGCGAGAGCCGACGGCCGCCGCCGCAGGCGCGGCACCGCCGGGGAACGGGCGTGCGGGCGCCCGGGGAGGAACGATGAGCACGACGGGACGCCTCGAGCGCATCTGGATCAAGCGCTTCCATCGCGGCCCGATGGACGCGGTGGAGCGGGCCGAGCTCCACGCCGGCCGCGGCCTCGCCGGCAACGCCAACCAGGGCGGGCGGCGCCAGGTGACCCTCATTGCGCGCGGTCGCTGGGACGACGTCAACGAGACGTTGGCCGACGACGTCGACCCCATGCTCCGGCGGGCCAACGTTCTCGTCTCCGGGATCGACCTCGCGCACACCCGCGGCCGCCTGCTCCGCCTGGGACCCTGCCGGCTCCGCATCAACGGCGAGACGCGCCCGTGCGAGCGGATGGACGAGGCGTGGCCCGGCCTGCGCGCCGCCCTCGAGCCCGAGTGGCGGGGCGGGGTCTACGCCGAGGTGCTCGACGACGGCGAGATCGCGGTGGGCGACGCCGTCGGCTGGGAAGCGCCGACCGACGCCCCGGAGTCTGCGCCGCAGAGCCCGACCGAGTGAGCCCGCCGCGCAAGCTCCTGGGCGGACCGGGCCCTGCGACGCGCTGGCGGCGCGAGCAGCCACGGTCGTGAATCCCGCGAAGACTTCCGACGCGTCCGCGGGAACGCTCCGGGGCCGGGGGGGAGTGCGGGGGCACTTCCCGCGGCCCGCCGCCTACAGGCCGGGACGCGATCGTCCGAGACTCCCGTGTGCAGGCCTCCGCGCCGGCACGGGAGGGACGATTTGCGACTTCGGCTGTGCGCGTCGGCGCTGGGTGCTCTGCTGCTGACGGGCTGCGAGGCGGGCGGCTTCTCGCCCTTCAACGTCTTCTCGCCCGCCGCCCCCACGGCCGTGACGACGGATACGACCGCTCCGGCGGACGTCTCGGGAACGTGGACCGCCGTCCTCTCCGCGTCGACGGACGACATCCAGGGCGGGGGTTGCGCGGGCAGCGTTGCGCGCGCCCTCCGGAGCAGCATCACGCGCAGCACGACCGTCACGCTCACCCAGAGCGGCAGCACCCTCGCGGCCACATCCGTCGCCATCAACGGGATGACCTGCCAGTTCCGGGGCTCGGTCAGCGGAACGACGGTCAACGCCACCGTCGACGCCTGCACCCCGGACACGATCGCCCTCGGCGTGCTCGCCGGCTGCGGCTCGGACGCCTGGAACCTCGCGTCGCCCTCGCTCACGATGGCGGCGACGCTGAGCGGGGACACCATCACCGGCACCCCGACCGCAAGCGGGACGGCCACCAACGGAAGCGAGTCGCACCCCGTGTCGGCGACGGCCGATCTCACGATGACCCGCTGAACGGGTGCGCCCCGGCGCGGGCGCGTTCGGGAACCTGCGCGGGCGCCATCTCCCGCGTCGCACGTCCTGCGGCGCAGACTCCCGGTGGACAGCCGCGCCCTCGTGGCTGGCGAGGGTCAGTCCGGCTCCGGCGGAGGAACGGCGAAGCGGCAGGTTGGGCCGGGGGCGCGCGCGAGCCGCCCATCGAGCGTCGCCAGGGGGCAGTCGAGGTCTTCGGCCAGCGCCACGTACCATGCGTCGTAGCTCGTTAGATTGGCCCGCAGTGCCCATACGCGATCCGCGAAGGGCTCGAACGGAAACAGCGCGATGTCGACTTCCAGCAGATCCCGATGTGCGGTCGCCGCCTCGAGCCGCGAGAGAGCGCCGGCCGCCTCGAATCGGCGAAGGACGTTGCTGGCCTCGGCCAACGCCAGCTCCGGGCCGGCCAGCTCGCCGGCCGCCAGTTGCGCTTCGGCCCAGCGACCCTCCCGACCCGAGTCCACGAGCCCCGCGACGATCACCGAGGCATCGACGACGGCCCTCACCTTCGATCCGCGTCGCGGGCGCTCAGGATGCTCGCAGCCGGCACTCTCGTGCCCGCCGCGGCCTTGCGCTCGCGGACACGCTCCAGCCACTCCGCGACGGAGGGTCGGGACGCGATTCGCTCGAGCTCGCCCCGCAGGAACCCCTGCATCGACTGGCGCTGCCGCGCAGCACGGACCGCAAGGGCGTCGCGCACCGCTTCGGGAACGTCGCGAATGGTGATCTGGACCGGCATGCCCGCATTCTGCCAGCATCGACAGCAGGGAGCAACTTCTCCGTGGCGCCCTGCGCAGCCGCCGGGAACGCGTTGGCTACCCGGGCCTTACAGGAGCTGCGACAGCAGCGTCCGGGCCGGGACCACGAGGGGGGGCGGGCCGCGCCACTTGCTCTGGGGCCATGCGGAGCGTCGACCTACCTGCAGGTGGGGCGCAATGTGGTCCGGGCCGCCCACGGCGACGAGGCGCCTCTGGTGGTGGACCCGTTCTAGACCACGCCTCCCGTCCAGACGTGGCCGGCGGCGACGACAGGCGATTCGATTCCCGTTTCCGTCACGTCTCTTCCACTCGGTTCGATAGGCGGATACGCAGCCTGCCGCGCGAGACGACGAGCAGGGCGCCGTCGCGCAGATGCGACTCATGGCGGTCGAGCAGCTCCCGCATCGCCTTCACCTGCTCGGTCACGCGCATGTCCACGAAGCGAATGATGCACGGGTGCGGCAAGCGCCGCACGAACACCAACTCGCCGAAGTCCTTGTCGGCGGTGACGAGAATCCGCTGCTCGTCGCGCGCCAGGATGAGCAGGACTTCGTCAGCGGCGCGCGGATCCACTTCCGAGGCCGACACGACGTCGTGCCCGAGCTCGTCCAGCAGCGCGCGCAGGCTCCGGGACGCCGCACAAGCGTCGAGCAGGAACCTCACGGCTCAGCGCGATGCCAGGCGTTCGTGCACCTGTTCGCCGGCGATGGCGCGGTGCGCGAACAGCAGACACGCCTGGACGTCCTCGGGCTCCAGCGCGGGATACTCGCTCAGTATCGTGTCCGGCGCATCGCCCGCAGCCAGCATGGCGAGAACGTGTTCCACCGCGATTCGCATGTCGCGAATGATGGGCTTTCCGCCGAAGACGTCGGCCCGCACCGTGATGCGGCCAAGCAGCTCGGATTCAGTCATCGATGTCCTCTGTGGCGCCTCGAGCGTCGTGGCTGCCGGCGGTCGCGGCTGGCGCCGCCCCGGTCGCTCACGCCGTCGTCCCGCAGTGACTGTGCACGTACCTGACGACCTCGTCGACGGGAAGCGCCCGGGTCCCGTTCCCGACGCGCAGGTAGAAGAGGGCCTCCCTCTGATGCTCCACGTAGATCCTGCCTCTCAGGTACGGCTTGCCGTTCTTTCCGTACACGGTGCCGGGCAGGGCTCCGACGTTGCGGATGAGTCGGCTGACCACGGCTTCATCCAGGCTTCCCTCGACTGCGGCCGAGATGGTCACTGTCGCCGCCAAACCCGCTGCCGGAGAGAGCGACGTCGCGGAGGATGCGCAAGCGCAGACGCCGGAAACCGCAGATCCCTGCTCATCGGCCCGTCTCGCCGACCTGCTGCCACTGCTCCCAGGAATCACCCCGATTCCTGTTGCGCCGGCCGGCCGGCACTTGCAGACAATAGCCGAACGGGACTGGCCTGGACGCTGCCCGTCCGCTACTACGCGTCGCTCCCCTTCCTGATGACGTTCATCGCGGTGGCGACGGCGCCGGCCACGTCGGTCAGGTTCGCCGGCAGGATCATCGAGTTCGACTCCGAGGCGAGGCGGCCGAACTCGGTGACGTACTGCTCGGCCACCCGGAGCTGGGCCGACTCGAAGCCGCCCGGCGCCGAGATGGCCTCGGCCACCTGCCGCACGCCCTCGGCGGTGGCGGTGGCGACGGCGCGGATCGCCTCGGCCTCGCCCTGGGCCTCATTGATCTGCTTCTCGCGCTGCGCCTCCGACTCGCGGATGACGCGCTGCTTCTCGCCCTCGGCGCGGTTGATCTGGGCCTCGCGGTCGGCCTCGGAGGCCAGGATGACGGCGCGCTTCTCGCGCTCGGCGCGCATCTGCTTCTCCATCGCGCTCAGCACGTCGCGGGGCGGCGCGATGTCGCGGATCTCGTAGCGCAGCACCTTCACGCCCCACGGATCGCTGGCCTTGTCGACCTCGCGGACGACCGACATGTTGATGGTTGCGCGCTCCTCGAACGTCCGGTCGAGGTCGATCTTGCCCACCTCGCTGCGGAGCGTGGTCTGCGCGAGCTGGCTGATGGCGAAGACGTAGTCGTTGATGCCGTAGGAGGCCCGCTCGGGGTCGATGACCTGGAGATACAGCACGCCGTCGACCGAGATCTGCACGTTGTCGCGCGTGATGCAGACCTGCTGCGCGATGTCGACCGCCCGCTCCTTGAGGGAGTGGCGGTAGGCCACGCGGTCGACGAACGGGACGAGGAAGTGGAAACCGGCGTTCAGGGTCCCGTGGTAGCGGCCGAGGCGCTCCACCACGAAGACCGCCTGCTGCGGCACCACGCGCGCGGTCCGGAACAGCACGAAGACGACGACCGCGGCGAGCACGATCAGCACGATGGTGGCGGGCGAGATGGGCATCAATCAGTCCTCCAGGGAAGGCGGGGGCGCGGAGCCCCGGCGGCGCAGGGCAGCGGCGGGACCGCTGCGGCGGGCGGACGGTGCTACTCGGGCTCCACGTAGAGCGTCACGCCCTCCACCCAGACCACGCGAACGCCGGTTCCCGGAGCCATGGTCCGGTCGCCCGCGCAGCGCGCAGTCCAGGACGTGCCGCGAAGCTCGGCGGTACCCGCGTTGCCCGGCGCGATCTCGGTCACGGCCACGCCGAGCTCCCCCACGAGCGTCGGCGTGCCCGCGTCCGGCCGGCCCGAAGCGGGCAACAGCCGGGACTTCACGAGGTAGACGGAGCCGCCGAGCAGCGAGAAAATCAGGAGCTGCAGGGCGACGCTGTCGACGCCGGCGAGGGCGGCCACCCCGACCAGCACGGCGGCGAGACCGGCCAGGAGCAGCCACAGCTCGCCGCCAGCGAGCAACTCCAGCGCTACCAGGCCCGCGCCGGCCAGCATCCAGATCCACCAAGCCATCGGTTCGAGCCCCTGGCCGCTCCGACCCGGCTTCCCACGCCACGCCCGAGAGCCTTGCAGGATCATAACCACACCGGCGGTCAGGCGCCGCCGAACCAGGTCATGTGGCTGACGTACTCCACCCCGATGAGCAGCCGCGTCGCCTGTCGCAGGTTCAGGCCCCTCCCCCGGTGGATTTGGCTGGATCTCCGGTGGACCTTCTGCTCGGTCTCCCGGCTACGAGGCGAGCGTCCGGAGGATGGCGACGGCGGCTCCGATGACGGCGGCGAGAATCAACCCCGTCTGCGCCAGCATGGCTCCAGCGAAACGCCACGTCAGGCGAGCCTCCAACTCGGCGATGTCCGCCCTGGTGGCGAGCGGTTCGGCCGTGTTGTCGTGCTCGGCCGCCAGGCGGACGGCGGCCGTGATCGCGTCGGCGTGGGCCGGCTCGATGCCCGCGTCGGTCAACGGCCGGGCGATGGCGTGGGTATCGAACATGGTCAGGCTCTCCTACAGGGCAGGAGGGGCCGGATCGGCGCCAGTCTACCGACGCTGGGCAGGATCAGTCGCCCGCCCCGGATCAGACGGGGGCCAGCAGGGCGTCCGCCTTCGCCGCGAAGACGAAGTCGCTCTCCGTCAGGCCGTCGATCTTGTGGGTCCAGATGGTGATCTTCACGCGGCCCCACGTCAGGTACAGGTCCGGGTGGTGGTCCTGCTCCTCCGCCATCTCGCCGACCCGCACCGTGAAGTCGAGCGCCTGGCGGAAGTCGTCGAACTTGTAGACCCTCTCCAGGTGGTGCTCCTCGACGACGTTCCAGTCGCCCCCCAGCTTCCCCTGGAGAGCGGCGAGATCCTGGCCGGTCAGCGGCGGCACGCCGCCCCGGCACGGAACGCACTGCTGCTTCGCAAGCTCGCTCATCGCCTGTCAGCTCCGGATTCGGGCGCGCTCACCCGCCGCCGCCCGGCGGGTCGCAGATGCCGCCGGCCGCCGGGTCACGGATGCCGCCGCCCGGCGGGCGCGGATGGCGCCGCGGGGGCGCGCCCCCGGCCGCACGCCACCGTTCCCGGTCAGTGTATGCCACTCCGCGTATAGTGGTCCGTAGTCCCATGTCCCACGGCCGCGCTGCGCATTCCGCGCCGCAGCCTCACACCCCGGAGACCGACACCGATGGCCGACAAGCCGCAGACCTACGCCAACCACACCCGATGGCAGCCCGTCTGGCATTTCTTCGCCTTCCCGATGCTGGGGATCAACGCCCTCTGGTCCCTGGTCGGGCTCCGGAACGGGCCGACGCTGGAGGTGCTGTTCGACATCGCCGTGGCCCTGGCGCTGCTGGTCGTCGTCGGCCTGGTGCGGGTCAGTCCCCTGACGGTGCAGGACCGCCTGATTCGGCTCGAGGAGCGGCTGCGCATGGAACGCCTCCTGCCGGACGACCTCAAGGCGCGCCTCGACGAGCTCACGCTCCAGCAGTTCATCGCGCTCCGGTTCGCGAGCGACGGCGAGCTCGAAGCCCTGACCCGCAAGGCGCTCGACGAGAAGGCCGAGCCGAAGGCGATCAAGCAGGCCATCCAGAACTGGCGCCCCGACTACCAGCGAGTGTAGCGCGCGCCGGGGACCCGGCGGCCGGCCCATCTACCGCGCGCACCTGGAGGAGAACCCGGCCGTCGCCAAGCGGATCCGTCAGCAGGCGATCGGCGTCGGTGCGGCGCGCGTTGGCCGCTGCGGCGAGCGCCGGCCACCGCTACGACTGCCCCGACGCGGCCTCGACCGCCGTGGCCCACGCCTCGGCCATCCGGCTCGACGCGAGCCAGAGCCCGCCGTCGACCACGAGCGTCACGCCGGTGACGTACGAAGCCGCGTCCGAGCAGAGGTAGAGCGCGGCGTCCGAGACGTGCCGGATCTCGCCCAGGCGGCCGAGCGGCGTCATTTTCGCCGCGCGCTCCCTCGCCGGCCCGACGAGCAGGCGCCGCACGCCCTCGGTGTCGGCGATGGGACCCGGCGCGATACCGTTCACGCGGACGCCGTGCGGCCCCCACTCGACGGCGAGGACGCGCGTGAGGGCGTCGATGCCCGCCAGCGAGCCTCTCGACAGGGACTCGGTCCCCGGGACAGATGCCTTCGAGT
>JAPOWL010000460.1 GCA_026707615.1 Acidobacteriota bacterium
GGAGTGTCGGGAGGCGCGCGCCGCGTCGGAGCGCGCCTCCGCCCGGCCCGCACCGGAGCGCGCCGGCTCCCGGATGCAGCCTCGCACGGAATGGTCGTCACGACCGACCGCCAGGTGCGGGCCCGCCTGCAGTGGAGACCCGCCTGTAGATGGGTCCGCGCCTTCGAACGGCGTCGAGCAATCGGGTGTCGAAGGACCCCGTCGGCCCGCGCGAGTCGGGCCGTGAACCCCGCCCGATGGCCGCCAGCACCCGAGGCTCGCTGTAGTACCCGGTGTAGGCGGCCCGGAGCAGCGTGTCGAACGACACCTTCTCCCGACGCGCCATCTCGCGAAGCCGGGCGTCCTGCTCCGCCTCGCGCAGGTTCGCGAACCGCTTCCCGGCGTCGGCCGCGTGCAGCAGCGAAGTGATGCGCGGCCTCAGGTGCGGGGCGTCCACGAGAACTCCATCGATGAAACGGGCGATCCCCACGTCGCCGGCCCCGGGCATCACGTCGGTCGCGGGGATGAGCCGGTTGAGGACCGCTGTCAGCGCGCGTCCCTGTTCGGGGGTCAGGAACCGGTAGGTCGTGGCGTCCGCGCCTGCACCTGCGGCGTCCGCCGCGGCGCCCCCTGGCGTGGGCGGGGTGGCGCTCCGAACCCTCGCGGGCAGAGCGGCCGCCCCGGTCGCCGCCGAAACCGCGACCGCACCCTGGATGAACCTCCGCCTGGAGATCGCCCCTTCCGGACGACGACCCGCAGCCTCCGGGCCTGCGTCTCTCCCAACGCGATCTGCCATGTCCGCAGCCCCTTCACCCCCAGCCGGCGGCCGTCACCAGTCCACACTCGCCGCCGACGGCTCCATGCGGCGCCCAGCCAGCCATCCAGGCGAACCGGCGATGCGCGAACCCCGTTCCATGGCGCAGACTCCTCGGCCGCCGTTCGTCGCCGCGACCGCAAGGTCGCGCCGCGGCCTCCGCGCGGCGCTCAACCCGAACCTCCAGGAGGCCGCACCGTCCTGCGCCGCAGATTCCTATGCCAGCAGCTCCTGCGCGTTGCTCTTGACGTAGTCCGCCGTCCGCAAGGCGATTGCCTGTATCGTCGACGTGGGAACGCACGAGGCGGCGGTCGTGAACACGCTGCCGTCGATGATGAACAGGTTCCGCACGTCGTGGGCCCGGCCCCACCGATCGACGACCGACCGGTCGGGGTCGGTCCCCATGCGCGCCGTGCCCAGGTAGTGTCCGGGCGCGGGGGCCACCTTCTCCGCCGAGACGATCCGGGTTGCGCCGGCCGCTTCCAGCAGCTCCTTGCAGCGCTCCATTCCGTAGTCGAGCATCTTCTGCGTGTTCTCTCCCCGCCGATAGAACAGCTTCGGAGCCGGGATGCCCGCGTCGTCGGTGAGGACGGGATCGAGCTCCACGCGATTGAAGTCCTCGGGGAGCTCGTCGCAGTACATCATCACGGCAGCGGTCTGCTCGAGCCGCTCCCGGAGCGCCGCGTGGTGGGCCGCACCCCACGGGACCTCCCGTCCGGAAGCGGGGCCAGCGGCCAGCTCGGGGGGACCGGCGGAGGAGATGGTCTCCGGGTTCGCGCCGAGCGCCGCCTCGATGGGCCCCCGATAGGCGCCGGACAGCATCCAGAAGCCGCGTGCGAATCCACGGCCGTCCGCGCTGTCGGAGAACTCGTCGCTCGTCAGAAAGGTGCTGGCGGGCACCGGGGTCGCCAGCTCTTCGTAATCGAACGACCCCACCACCGTGGCCTTGGGGTGCCCCATCAGCCCCTTCCCGACCAGCCCGCTGCCGTTGGCCAGGCCGTGCGGGAAGTACCTGGACCGGGAGTTGAGGAGCAGCCTCGGCGTGCCGATTCCGTTGCAGGCCACGACCACCAGGCGGGCCCGCTGCTCGGTGAGGCGGCCGTCGGCGTCGTAGTAGAGGGCGCCGCTGGCCAGGCCGTCCCCGCCGACCGTGATCTCCCGCACCCGGGCCCGCGTCTTCAGCACCACGCCGCTGCGCAGCGCCTCGGGCCAGTGCACGACATCGGAGCTGTTCTTCGCCTCCCGGGGGCACCCCTGGTGACACGACTCGCAGTTCCGGGGGCAGGGCTGCCGGCCGTCGTGCGGCGCGGTCACCACCGCCCGCTCGCCCGGCCACCAGTGCCATCCCAGCCTGTCGAAGCCGCGGCTCAGGACCTCCCCGGCCTGGTTGAGCGGATGGGGAGGCATCAGGTCGACGGGCTTGGGGGGGTAGGCAGGATTGCCGGGGACGCCGGACACGCCGACCATCCGGTCGTTGGAATCGTAGTACGGCGCCAGGTCCCAGTAGTCGATCGGCCAGTCCTCACCCACGCCGGAGAGGCTGCCGGCCACGAAGTCCGAGGGTCGCAGCCGGGCCCACAGCGCGGCGTAATGGACCGTGGCCCCCCCGACGGCGTTCCCCAGGATGGGCTGCCAGTACGACTCGGAGTGGTCGTACGGGTAGCCGTTCGCAAAGTGCCGGATACCGTCGCGCGGGGGCGGTGCCACCAGCCGCTGCCGCTCCCCGTCGCCTTCCGCGCGGGAATCGGACGGCCGAGCCGCCCAGTCGCCCTGCTCCAGGCACACGACCCGGATTCCCGGAACCTGGCCGAGCGACCAGGCGAAGGGACCCCCGGACGCGCCGCTGCCGATGATCAGGACGTCCGCGATGTCTGAAGTCGCCATCTGGCTACGTCTCGCGCGCCTGGCGGCATCTCCTCCCGCCAGGGCCTCCCGTTCGGCGGGTGCCTGCCTGAGCCACCGATGCTCTCACTCCCCGCCGGCCTTCCCACTACGGCAAGGATGCCATCCGTGAACGACCGATGCTCGTTTCCGCGGCGGGCCGGTGCGCCGTCACTGCGCAGGCAGCAGGTTCCTCTCGATCATCAACCGGCGCAGCAGCCGTGCCGTGCTCTCGCGGACGTAGGAGGTGGCGTTCAGGGACGTGAACTCCGCCACCTCGAGCGGTCGCTGCCCGGCCTTGTCGCGCACGTCCAGCCTTGCGCCCTGGTCCACGAGGAACTGCACGATGGAATCCGCCCCCCGCACCGCCGCGCCGTGGAGCGCGGTCCAGCCGCACACCAGGCCGGGGAGGTTTCGCGAACCGCCGCCGCCCGTGTAGTTGCGGGGGGTGCAGTCGGGGTCGGTCCCCTGCCGGTGATGGACGTCGGCACCCTGCTCCACCAGGAACCGGACGGCTTCGAGCGCGTCGGCCTCCGACCCCGGGGTCGCCCCGTCCGTGAAGCCGACGCCGGCCGCCACCATGAGCGGCGTCGTGCCCCGCTCGGTGGCGTGGTGGAGGTCGGCGCCGTGGTCCGCGAGCACGCGCATCGTGCGGATGTCGCCGGCGCGGGCCGCCTGCCAGAACGCCGTCACCCCCAGCATCGCCTGCGGCTCCACCGAGAAGCCCGTGATGATGCCCCCGCCGAGCGCCTGCGTCAGCCCGGCGTTCACGTCGGCCCCGGCCGCAAGGAGCACGGCCAGAAGGTCCCGCGCATCGAGGCCGCCGGTGCCGACCACCTCCGGGTCCGGCCCCGTCAGGCCCTCCCAGTTCATCGTCGAGACCAGCGCGTGCAGCGCCGTCTGCCCCTCGCTGTCGGCGTTCGGATCGGCGCCCTGCTCCAGCAGGTAGTCGGCGAGCTCGTAATGGGCGTTCCCGATGGCCAGGACCAGGGCCGTCGTCCCCCGAGGCGCACCGTCCTCGTCATCGTCGGCGGCGGGCGGTGCCCCCGGCACTCCGCCCACGGCCGGGAATCTCTCGTTGGCGCTGGCGCCCGCGCCAATCAGCAGCCGGACCGACTCCAGGTCGCCGGCCCGTACCGCAAACAGCAGGGGCGTGAAGCCGACCACCGATCGGGCGTGCACGTCGGCCCCCCGGGCAAGCAGAAGCCGGACCAGGGAAGGGTGCATCTCCGCCGCGGCCGTCATCAGGAGCGTCTGACCGCTCGCGAGCTCGGTGGCGCCCAGGTCCGCCCCGTGCGCGATCAGCAGCTTGACGACGTCCACGCTGCCGGTGCGCACGGCCGTCATGAGCGCCGTCTCGCCCTCGGTCCGAACCTCCGGATCCGCTCCGGCGTCGAGAAGCCGGGCCACGGCCTCCGCGCTCCCGTTGGTGCAGGCGAGCGAGAGCGGGGTCACGCCGTAGTCGTTGGTGAGGTCGACGTCCGCGCCGGCGCCGATCAGGAGCTCCACGATGGCCGGGTCGTCCCGGTGGACGGCCCGGTGGAGCGCGGTCGTGCCGTCCGGCTCGGGGGCATCCACCTCCACCCCGGCGTCGAGGAGCGCGCGCACCGCCGCCGCATCGCCCGCCCGCGTGGCAGCGATGAGTGATTCGCCAGGCTGCTGGGCGGCCCCGACTCCCACGGCCAGCAGCAGGACCAGAATCGACAGCGCACCGGTGCGACCTGGGCGCATCATCGCGACCTCCCCCGGGACCTACACGTCCGGGAGCGTTTCGGTTACGCCCGCCGCATCGCCGAACTGCTCCGTGGGCGCCCCGAACTTGTCCAGCAGGCTCAGCAGCAGGCTCGACATCGGCGTGCGATGCGGATAGACGAGGTGCCGTCCGCCCCGGAGGCTGCCCGCGCCGCCGCCGGCCAGGACGACGGGCAGCGGATAGTGCGCGTGGGTCTGCGGATCGGCCATCCCGCCGCCGTAGAGCATGAGCGAGTGGTCGAGCAGCGAGCCGTCGCCGTCGGGGGTCGCCCGGAGCTTCTCGAGGAACGACGCGAAGCCCCGCACGTGATAGGCGTTCACCCGGGCGAGCTTCGCGATCTTCTCGGGATTGTACTGATGGTGCGACAGGTTGTGATGCCCCTCCGGCACGCCGATGCTCGGATAGGTGCGGGTGGTCGTCTCGCGCCCGAGGAGCAGGGTCGTCACGCGGGTCAGGTCGGCCTGGAACGCCACCACCTGCAGGTCGTACATCAGCGTCATGTGCTCGTCGAAGGTCTCGGGCACGCCGAGCGGAGTCTCCGGCGGCTGCAGCGGGTTCTCCCGGTTGCGGCTCTCCACCAACTGGATGCGGCGCTCCACATCCCGAATGCTGTCGAGATACTGGTCCAGCTTCTGCCGATCCCGGGGACCGAGCCGCCCGGAGAGCCGCCCCACCTTGGCCCCGATCGCGTCGAGGATGCTGGCGTTCTCGCGGTTGATGCGGCTGCGCTCCTCGGCGCTCGCCCCGTCCCCGAAGAGCCGCTCGAAGACGACGCGGGGGTTCATCTCCATCGGCAGCGGAAGCGTCGGCGAGCCCCAGGAGATGGTGTTGACGTACGCGCAGGCGTACCCCGCATCGCAGTCGCCGACGAACTCGGCCGAGTCGAGCGCCAGTTCCAGCGAAGAAAGCGGCGTGTCCTGGCCGATCTGCTGCGCGATGAGCTGGTCGACGGTCGTCCCGGCGCGGACCTCCACGCCCGCGGTCTTCTTCGCGCGCACGCCGGTCAGGTACACGGCCGAGCTGCGGGCGTGCTCGCCGGCCCCGTCGTTCTCGGACTCGGCGTTCGCGTGGCCCAGATTGCTC
This sequence comes from Acidobacteriota bacterium, assembly GCA_026707615.1. GTDB lineage: Bacteria > Acidobacteriota > Vicinamibacteria > Vicinamibacterales > UBA8438 > JAGWAJ01. The sequence goes on from JAPOWL010000460.1 coordinate 5,511, forward strand.
AGCACGACCACCCGATCGCGAAGGGGCTCGAGCGACTGCAGCGTCGGCGAGAAGCGGAACTCCTCCCCCGTCTCGGCCGGGGTCCAGGAATCCATCGCCGCGCCGTTCGGGATGTACACGAACCCGATGCGCCGCACCGGCTTCGCCGGGGTCCTGGCCAGCGCCGTCAGGGCCGGCGCCATGGCGTCGAGCAGGGGCAGGGCCACCATCGCCCCCATGCCCCGGAGCACCGTCCGCCTCGGCAGGGACGCCTTCGTGATGAACATCTGTCTGCCTCGAGTCTTCTATCTGCCCGGAACGTGCCCGCGTCTGCCCGGAACGTGCTTCGTCACGGCCGTGCGACGCGCCCGTCCGAATGCGCCGGCGCGTCCTTGCGGGCGGGTTGGAAGTCGGCGCCGGCCCGCAGCTCGTGCGTCGCCGGTTCGACGCGGCCGATCGGCCGCACGTCGCTGACGGCGCGGACTCCCGGCGCATCGCCGTCCGGCTCCGACGTCCTTCGCAACTGGAAGGGCACGCTCCGGACGACCCCCAGCACAATGGAAGACAAGCGGTAGTCGGCGGCCGCCGCATCCCGCAGGATGCCGCGGACGGCGGGCATGTCGTGGTGCTCGACCCCGCGCCCCAACGCGTACGTGAGGAGCTTCTCGGTGAGCGTCTGCACGAACTGGTCGGAGCGGCCCACCAGGATGTCCCGCAGCCCGGACGCCCCCTCGAACGCCGTCCCGTCCGGCATCACGCCGGAGACGTCGATGGGCGCGGTGGAGGTCCCGCGGACCGTGCGGAGATGGCCGACCGCGTCGAACGACTCGAGCGCCAGCCCCAGCGGATCCATCTGGTTGTGGCAGCCCGCGCAGGCAGGGTTCGCGCGATGGCGCTCCATGCGCTCGCGCATCGTCAGGCGCGACAGGTCGGCCGCGTCCTGGAGCGGCGGCACGCCGGGAGGCGGCTCCGGCGGCGGCGTCCCCAGGATGTTCTCCAGGATCCACTTCCCGCGGACCACCGGCGACGTGCGCGTGGCGTGGGAGGTGACCGTCAGCAGGCTGCCCTGCCCCAGGAGCCCGCCCCGCGGATCGCCGTCCGCCAGGGTGATACGCCGGAAGCGGCTGCCGTACACCCCCTCGATCCCGTAGTGCCGGGCCAGCCGCTCGTTGACGAACGTGTAGTCCGCGGTCAGCAGATCGATGACGCTGCGATCCTCACGCAGGATGCTGTCGAACAGCAGCTCCGTCTCCCGCCGCATCGCCTGCCGCAGGTTGTCGTCGTAGTCCGGGTACAGCGCCCCGTTGGGGTAGGTCGCCCCCATGTTGCGCGTGTACAGCCACTGCGCGGCGAAGTTGCTCACCAGCTCGTCCGCACGTGCATCGGCCAGCATGCGCCGTGCCTGCTGCTCGAGCACGTCGAGCTCGCGCAGGCGCCCCGCCTCGGCCAGGGCCAGCAACTCCTCGTCCGGGATGCTGCTCCAGAGGAAGAACGACAGCCGCGAGGCCAGCTCCAGGTCGGCGATCGGGTAGGTGGTGTCGGGGGCGACGCCGTGCGGCTCGCGCTCGATGCGGAACAGGAACGCGGGATGGGCCAGCACGTGCCGCAGCGCAACCTCGACCCCCGCCTCGAACCCCGCCTCGCGCCGGCCGTCGCGGTAGCGGTCCAGCAGGCGGCCCAGCTCCGCGCCGCTCGGCGGCCGACGGTAGGCGCGCCGCGCCAGCGCCCCCAGAATCCGCTCCGCGCAGGCATCCTCCTCATCCACCGCGGCCGGGGTGCAGGTGAAGATCCGCCGCCGGCTCGGCGTGTCGCCCGGCCCGCCGGGGGCGAACGGCCCGGTGACCGTGAGGTTCGCGAGGTAGGGCCCCGTCCGTGCCTCGTCGTTGAAGAAACCGCCGGCGTAGGGCCGCACGAGCGGCTCCTTCAGGGCCAGGCGCAGCGGCTGGAGCGCTCCGGTCCGAGACGCCTCCGTCAGGACCTCCGCCGACCCGACGAACGTGGCGGCGAGGTCGCGCATGCCCGCCGGCACGGCCACCCGCACGCGCCAGTCGGCGTCCATGTTGCGCCGGTGGCCGGCCAGGTCGACGTCGCTGATGGGCTGCGGCTCGAGATCCTCGGGGTCCGGCTCGCCCGCGAACGCGAACCGCTCGACGGGATGGCCGTCGATCAGGATGTCGAGGTGGTGGGTCTCGTCGTAGCGCGGGATGTTGTCCAGGATGTCGAGGGCCAGCTTGGCCCGAATCTCGTACTCCCCGCTCCGCGGGAAGTGGTGCCGCACCCGCAGGCCGCCGCGCGTTCCGAGCGGAAGCCCCTCCAGGTGGCGCTCCTGCGAGAGGTCTCCCGGGACCGTGTAGACCCGCGTCGTCGGCGGGGTTGCCGCTCTCCCGACGGCGGCGCGGCTGATCTTGCGTGCGGCGGCCAGGTAGCGGTCCAGGTGCGTGGGCGAGATCCGGAGGGACGAGGCGATGTTGTCGAAGCCGTAGCTCGCGTCGTCGGACGGCAGCAGCTCGGCCGCGTCGATCTCCAGGGCGAGCAGGTCCCGAATCGCGTTCGCGTACTCGGTGCGGTTCAGGCGATGGAGCACATCCGAGCGGCCCGGATCCGGATCGGCGGCCGCGGCCCGGTCGAGCCGGGTCTCGAGCCAGCCCGCCAGGTCGTCGTACGCCTGCGGCTCGGGGCGCGGGCGGCCCGCGGGCGGCATGAGGCCGGTCCGGAGCTTGCGGACGACCTTCTCCCACACCTCGGGCCGGTCCGCGACGGCCCCGACGTCCATCGCGTCCAGGGTCAGACCGGCGGTTCTCAGGCGTTCGTTGTGGCAGGTGACGCAGTAGCGGTCGAGCAGCGCGCGCGGCGAGGCCGTCTCGACAGCGCCGGCGTGGCTCTCCTGCGGGCTCGCCGCAGCCGGCGCGGCCGGCGCCGGGACGGTGAGCGCGAGTGCACCGGCGAGCACCAGGGGGCGCCACAGCCGGGCCGCCCGCGCGCGGCCGCCGCTCGGCCCGTGCCGGCCCGAAGCCTCG
>JAPOWL010000072.1:0-7661 GCA_026707615.1 Acidobacteriota bacterium
CGCGCCCGAGGCGGGCGCGGCACCCGAGTGGCCGGGGTGGGGCGGGCCGCGACGCAACTTCACGAGCGACGCCGTGGGGTTGGCGGACGCCTGGCCGGAGGAGGGACCCGCGGAGCTCTGGCGCCGTCCCCTCGGCGGCGGGCATTCCAGCATCCTCGTCGACGGCGGCCGGCTGTTCACGCAGTACCGCCCGCCGGACGGCGGCGCGTCCGAGGCCGGGCGTGAGGACCCGGATGCCTGGCGCGAGGAAGAGGTCGTCGTCGCGCTCGACGCGGCGACCGGCCGCACGCTCTGGGAGCACCGCTATCCGGCGTCGCTCGAGGGACTCGACGTCCCGCTCGGCGTCGGGCCGCACGCGACGCCGCTGATCGTCGGCGAGCGCCTCTTCGCCACCGGCACCAACAAGCAGCTCTTCGCGCTCGACAAGGCGACGGGGGACGTCCTCTGGTCGCACGACCTCGTGCGGGACTTCGGCGCCCCGCCGCACTACCGGGTCATGCCGCGCACGCCCGGCTACAGTTGCAGCCTGCTCGCCTACGGCGACCTCATCATCGCCACCGCGGGCGGCCCCGGGCAGTCGGTCATGGCGTTCCGCCAGGACGACGGTCGCGTCGTGTGGCGCAGCGGCGACTTCGCCATCGCGCCGGCCTCGCCCATCCTCATCACCGTGGAGGGACGCGAGCAGGTGGTCGTGTTCGCCAGCGAGAGCGTCGAGGGGCTCGATCCGGCCACCGGCGCCCCGCTCTGGAGCCACCCCCATCCCCGGCGCTTCGACGCCAACATCAGCACGCCGGTGTGGAGCGCCGACGACAACCTGCTGTTCCTGTCGTCGGCCCACGACGGCGGCACCCGCGTGCTGGAGGTGACGGGGTCGGGCGTGCGCGAGCGCTGGTTCACCATGGCCATGCGCGTCTACTACGGCACCGCCATGCGGATCGGCGACCTCTACTACGGCAGCAGCGGCGACGTGGGGACGGCCTTCCTGACCGCCATCGACGCCCACAGCGGCGAGATCGCGTGGCGCGACCGAACCTTCGCGCGCAGCACCCTGCTTCACGCCGACGGCAAGCTCATCATCCTCGACGAGGACGGCGTGCTGGGGCTGGCCACCGTCTCGCGCCGCGGGCTGCGCGTGCTGGCGCAGGCGCCGGTCCTCACCACCACCGCCTGGACCGTCCCCACGCTCGCGGGCACGAAGCTCTACCTCCGCGACCGCGCCGACATCGTCGCCTTCGACCTGGGCCGCCAATCGTCGCCCTGACAACAGGGCAACGCCCCGCGTGGCCGCATCCAGGCGCGGCCGTTCGGAGAGTGCCCCGGGCTATCATGGGGCAGAGTCTGGAGGTCCACTTGTCCGACGTGGCCATCGGCCAGTACCGCCTGAGCCGCGCCGAGTACGACCGTGCCATAGAAGCCGGCGTGTTCGAGCCGGAGGCAAGGCTGGAGCTCATCGACGGAGACCTGCACGCCATGACGCCGCAGGGAAGCCGGCACGCTACCGGCGTCGTGCTCGTTTCGGAGTCCCTGCGGCGTGCATTCGGGTCCGGCTTCCACGTCCGGACCCAGCTTCCGCTCGCGGCCGACGACTACTCGGAGCCCGAGCCGGACGTCGCCGTCGTGACCGGCACGCTCCGCGATTACCGGGACGCCCATCCGACCTTACCCGTGCTGGTCGTAGAAGTGTCGGACGATTCGCTGCACCACGACCGCACCGTCAAGCAGCGCCTGTACGCGCGCTGCGGGATCCCGGAATACTGGCTTCTCGCCCTCCCCGATGCCCGCCTCGAGGTCTATCGCGATCCGGGCGAAGGCGGGTACCGCAGCGTCAGCTTCCACGGACCCGTCGACAGCGTGGCGCCGCGCGGTTGCCCGGACGCCCGGATCGCCGTTGCCGACCTGCTTCCCTGACTCCGACCGTCGTCGCCGCCACCACGGCGACGCGTCCTCACGCGGGGTCGCGCGTTTGCAGCGCGAAGGCGGGGCCCGGCACCGGACGCAGCGCGAGGCGCAACGTCAGCGACTTCGGGGCGCCCGGCTTCGAGGCGCTGAGTCGCGGCCGTACTTGCCCTTCCATTCGTCGATGTGCGTCCGGCTCGACAGGGGGACGTTCGTCCGGTAGGCCGCGCGGGCGATGGCGTGGGCGGCGACCGGAGCCGTTACCAGCAGGAAGATGACGGTCAGGGCGGCGATTGCGATCTCGGCCGTATCCCGGAAGTAGAGGGCGGCGGCGGCGAACACGAGGCCCACGCCCAGCGTGCCGGCCTTCGTGGAGGCGTGCATGCGAATGAGCACGTCCGGCAGGCGCAGGATGCCGAGCCCGGCGACGAACAGGAAGAAGCCTCCGGCCAGCAGGCACGCGGCAACGACGAGGTCCGACCAGGGAAGGTCACCCGCCATCCGTTTCCTCCGCCCGTTCGGTGGGCCGTTCGCCGCGATTGTGCAACTCGTTGATGCGCTCGGCGTACCAGGCGAAGGCGACCGTGGCCAGGAAGGCCACCAGCGCCAGCGCCACGGCGATGTCGAGGAAGTCGGGCTCGGTGTGCGCGATGGCCAGCAGACCCGCGATGGCGACCGCCAGCACCGTGATGAGGTCGACCGATACGACGCGATCCGGCAGGCTCGGTCCCCGGATGAGGCGCACGAACGAGAAGACCAGCCCCAGCACGGTCAGGGCCATGGTGACGTTCACCGCCCACTGGACGATCTGCGACTGCGCCTCCGGATCGGTCACTGCATGGCCTCCCGGACCAGGCGTTCGAAGCCCGTCTTGATCCGCGTGCGCGTCTCGTCCGGATCGTCGACGAACATCTCGTGCACGTAAAGCGTCTTCCCGTCCGGGCTGACGTCGAGGCTCAGCGAGCCGGGCGTCAGCGAGATGAGGTTCGCCAGCACGGTGATCTGCATCGGTTCCTCGAGGTCCAGCGGCACGGCCACGATGCCCGGGCTCGATCGGTGGGCGGGCGTGATCACGTCCCACGCGACCTGCACGCCCGAGACCGTGAGCTCGTACAGGAAGTAGCCTCCCAGCCGGGCCGCCAGCAGCACGCGCTTGAAGTAGGCGGTCTGCCCGTACATGGGGCTCGACAGGCTCAGGGCCGCGAACGCCAGGAGGAAGCCCCAGACGAACGTGCTCAGGTCGAAGGTCCCGAACAGCGCGCACCAGCCGCCCGCGAACAGCAGGTTGATCTGGAAGAGCCTCATGGGCGGCCCTCGCCGAGCACGGCTTCGACATAGTGCGCGGGGGACATCAGCTCGGCCGCGGCCCGTTCCGCCAGCGCGTAGAGAGGCCGGGCGTAGAGGCCGATGGCCAGCGTGACGATGGCCAGCCCCGCAATGGGACCCAGCAGCAGCCACCGCCGCTCCGGCGCGACCGGGGGCGGCGGCCCGGCGTCGTCCGGACGCGCCTTCCAGAAGGCGTTCAGCCAGATCTTGGTCATCGAATAGACGGTCAGCAGACCTACCGTCAACGCGACGCCCGCAATGACGAACTCGTCGCTCTCGATCGAGGCCTGGATGAGCAGCAGCTTCGCCCAGAAGCCGGAGAGCGGCGGAAAGCCGGCCAGCGAGAACGCCGGCACGAAGAACAGCGCCGCGAGCAGCGGCTTGTCGCGGTAGAGGCCGCCGAGGCTCTCGAGGCGGGTCGAGCCGCCCAGCCGCTGGACGGCGCCGGATACGAAGAAGAGGTTCGCCTTCACGATGATGTGGTGGATTACGTAGAAGATGCCGCCCAGCAACCCGATCGTCGTGAAGAGGGCGAGGCCCAGGATCATGTAGCCGATCTGGCTGATGATGTGGAACGACAGGATGCGCCGCAGCTCGTTCTGCGCCGCCGCGCCGAGCACGCCGGTGACCATGGTCAGGCCCGCCACCCAGAGCAGCAGCTCGTGCGTGTAGCCGACGTCGTGCCGGAAGATCAGCGTGAAGAACCGGATCAGCGCATAGACGCCGACCTTCGTCAGGAGGCCCGAGAAGACGGCGGAGACCGCGGTCTGCGGCGTGTGGTAGCTGGCCGGCAGCCAGAAGAAGAGCGGGAAGACGGCCGACTTCAGGCCGAACGCGACGATGAACACCATCGCTACCAGGGTGAGCAGCCCCTGGTCTTCGACCTCCTGCACCCGCAGGTGCAGGTCGGCCATGTTGAGGGTGCCCGTCAATCCATACAGCAGTCCGATGCCGCTCAGCAGGAGCGTCGTCGCGATCAGGCTGAGGGCGGCGTAGCGCACCGCCCCGTCCAGTTGCGCCGGCGTTCCTCCCAGCGCCAGCAAACCCAGCGAGGCGATCAGCATGACCTCGAACCAGACGTAGAGATTGAAGACGTCCCCCGCCAGGAACGCGCCGCACACGCCCGCCAGCAGAGCATGCAGCAACGGATGCAGGGCACCGGAGATCGGGCCGCGCCGCGTGTCGCCGAAGGCGTAGATCACGGTGGCCAGCCCGATGAGCGCCGAGACCGCGACCATCGCCGCGCTCAGGTGATCCGCCACCAGCGTGATTCCATAGGGCGCGGGCCAGCGGCCGATCTGGACGGACGCGATGCCCTCTCGCCACACGCTCGCGAGCAGGCCCGCGGCCGAGGCCGACAGGCCGAGGGCTCCGGCCAGGCTCACGGTCCGTTGCGTCCTCACGCTGCCGCGGCCCGCAAAGCCGACCACGGCCGCGCCCAGCGGTATCACGATCGGAGCGACCAGCAGCCAGCTCAATCGACCGCCCTCTCCCGCGCCTCGTCCCCGGCGCCCTCCGGCGAGGGCTCCGCGGCCCGCATGCGGTCGGTGTCCACGGTCTCCAGTTCCTGGAAGGTCCGGAAGGCAAGCACGAGCGCGAAGGTGAGCAGGCTGAAGGAGATGACGATCGCGGTCAGCATCAGCGCCTGCGGCACGGCGTTCGAGACGTCGGAGAGGGGATGGGACTCGCCGGCCGCAATCAGCGGCGGCCGGGCGCGCGTCATGCCTCCGCTCGCGAAGATCACCAGGTTGGCGGCGTGGGAGAGCAGCGCCAGCCCGAATATGAACCGCACGAAGCTGCGGCTGAGCATCAGGTAGACGGTCGCCGCCATCAGGACGCCGACGAGCACGGAGATGATGGGTTCCATCCGCCTACTGTTCCTTGATGCGGATGACGAAGGTCATCACGACGCCGATGACGACGAGGTAGACGCCGACGTCGAACATCACCGGCGTGCCTATCTTCAGCCCGGCCAGGGTTCCCCACTGGCCGGTCAGGAACGGGGCGGCGCCCCGGATCGATCCGATGAAGCCCGACGCGATGGCGACGGCCAGCCCGACCGCGCCGACCGCGCGGGGATCCACGCGCAGTATCCCGCGGGTGGCCTCCGGGCCGAAGACGAACGCGTACAGGCTGAGGGCAATCGACGCGACCAGCCCGCCGACGAAGCCGCCGCCGGGTTGCTCGTGGCCCCTGAGCAGCAGGAACACGGAGAAGATGAGGATCAAGGGGACCAGTCGGCGAGTGGTCTCCCGCAGGATCACGGTGTCCATGATCCCCCCCGGGCCCGGAAGGGGAGCGTCCTTGCGCCGCCGGGGTCCCGGCAGCAGCATGGCGAAGACCGCCGCGCCCGCGATGGCGAGCACCGTGATCTCCCCCATGGTGTCGAGGGCCCGGAAGTCGACCAGGATGACGTTGACGATGTTCCGGCCCTGCCCGCCGGGCACGGCGGTGCGCTCGAAGTACTCCTGGAGATCCGGTTGGGGCGGGGACGCCGTCACGGCGAGCATGAGCAGGGTGACGCCGATTCCGACCGTGACCGCGACGACGGCGTTGCCCAGGCGTGCGGGGCCCGAGGGCCAGACCTCGTTGCTGAAATTCGGAAGCTTCAGCAGGACGATCGCGACGATTACCGTGACGAGCGTCTCGACGGTCAACTGCGTCATCGCGACGTCCGGCGCCCCGAAGAGAAGGAAGATGAGAGCCGTGCTGACCCCCACCACGCCGAGCGCGCAGATGCAGAGCAGTCGGGAGCGGGAGCGGATGATGACGATCGCAGCCGCGGCAACCAGGGCGGCGAGCGACCACTCCAGTAGCGCCGCCTCCTCCCAGCGCACCGGCCCCGGGACCACATCCTTGATCCAGAGCGTCACGGCCAGGCTCAGCCCGAGCGTGGCGAACACGATCAGCAGGTAGTGCCGCTGGACGCCGGATTGCAATCGCCGGGTCTGCCAGACCGCGGCGCCGGCAATCCCGTCCATGGCGGCGTCGTACGCCCGGTCGCCGCTGAGCGGGATCCATCGCCCGAGGCCGGCGAGCCCTGCCGCAACCGCGGCCCGCAGCCAGAACCCCAGCCCGGCCACGGCCAGCGTCGCGAGCGTCAGCGCCAATGCCTCGCCCGTGCTGTGCCAGGGAGCGAGCCCGGTGCCGGCAACCAGGGCCTGCCCGATCACGGCCGTCTCGGCGGGCACGAGCAGGCGCAGGAAGGGGAACTCGGGAGCCAGCCCCCAGTAGATGCCCACCGCGCCGAGCACGACGGGGCCGCACCAGAGCGCCCAGTGGCCTTCCCGCTCCGGCTTGCCGTAGGCGGGGCGCGGGCCGAGGAACGGCTTGCAGGCCAGGACGATCGCAATGGTCGCGACGGGCGCGGCGGCGAGGAAGGCCGCCCACGGAAGCCAGGCGGGGGTGTCGGGCGCGAAGCCGACCGTGTACAGGAGCTCCTTGCCGAGGAACCCGATCGAAAGCGGCACCCCGGCCATCGAGACCGCCGCGGCGACCGCGGCCGCGAACGTGACGGGCATGGCTCTCCACAGGCCCCCGAGCCGCGCCAGGTCGCGGGTGCCGGTGGCCTTCTCGATGGTCCCCGCCACCAGGAACAGGGCCGCCTTGTAGAGGGCGTGGGCGACGAGGAACGCGAGCGCGGCCAGGACGCCCCGCGACACCTCCCCCGGCCCCGCGGCCGGCGACGCCCCGAGGAACAGGACGCACGTGCCGAGCGCCATCACCGTCGTGTAGGCCAGGACCTGCTTCAGGTCGGACCTGCCCAGCGACACGAACGCCGAGTAGACGGCCGTGACCGCTCCCACCACCGTCAGCGTCTCCATCCAGAGCTGGGTGCCGCCGAGGAGCGGCGTGAAGCGCGCCAGCAGGAAGACGCCGGCCTTGACCATCGTCGCCGAGTGCAGGTAGGCCGAGACCGGCGTCGGAGCCGCCATCGCGTTCGGCAGCCAGAAGTGGAGCGGGAACTGCGCCGACTTGGTGAAGGCCCCGAGCAGCACCAGCACCACGACCGCCGTGTAGCGGGGGTGATCGGCGAAGCCGGAAGGGTCGGCCAGCATCTCGCGCAGGCTGAACGTGCCGACGGCCTGGCCCAGGACGACGAAGCCGGCCAGCATCGCCAGGGCGCCCGCGCCGGTCACGAGCAGGCCCTGGAGCGCCGCGCGCCGGGCCGTGGCGTTCTCGTGCGAGTAGCCGATGAGCAGGAACGAGGTGATCGTGGTGAGTTCCCAGAAGACGAAGAGGGCGATGAGGTTGTCGGCCAGCACCAGGCCGAGCATCGCCAGCATGAAGCTGACGAGGAACAGCGTGAACCGCCCGCGTTGCGGGTAGCCCCGCATGTACACGCCGGCGAACAGGAAGATGAAGGCGCCGATGCCGGTGATCAGCAGGGCGAACAGCAGGCTCAGGCCGTCGACGACGAAGTCGAGGTCGATGCCGAG
>JAPOWL010000072.1:7671-8498 GCA_026707615.1 Acidobacteriota bacterium
GCCGAGTTGCGGCAGCCACGCCATCTCCCACACGAGGACCTCGCCGCCGGAGACGGCGGGAATCATCGTGCAGAACCACGCGAAGAGCGCGACGGGCAGGGCGACCGCCAGGCGGACGTATGCCGGGTCCGTCACGCTCGATCCCTCGAGAGACCGACTCGCTCACCGTCCCGCGCGGCCGGCGCCCCGGCGCGACGGAACCCGAGCGCGGCGCCGGCGCGCGCCGTCAGGGCCCGGCGAGCTCGGGAAGGGAGGGTCGCCCCGCGGGTCGTCGTGCGGGCGCCGTCGGAAGCCGCCACCGTCGGGTACACTCGTACAGGATACCGGCTGCGTCCGGGCCCGGCGCAAGGACGGCAGCTGGCGCGCCCTGGGGGGCGCGTTGGGACTCTGCGCGGGCAGCAACAAGCCGAATCGCGCGTTCGGAGGCGCAGACTCCTGGCGGGAGAAGCTGGCATGACGACCGAGTCCGATCTCGTCGCGACGGCGCAGACTCTCGTTCGCAAGCCCGCGTCAGAGGTGTTCGACGCGTTCGCGAATGCCGAGGCCATGAGCAGGTTCTGGTTCACCCGGCGTGACGACGGCTTGCGCGCAGGCGAAACGGTGGCCTGGTACCTCGGTCCGGAACCCGATGCGCTACGCACCGACATACGGGTCACGTCGCTCGAGCGCCCCAACCGGATCGTCATGGAATGGGAGAACGCGGGCGGCTTCACCACGGTGACGTGGACGTTCGAGGAGAAGGGGCCGAACACCACCCTTCTCCGGGTCGAGGAGACCGGCTACTCCGCCGATCCGGAGACCAACCTCGCGGCCGTGCGCGACTCGAT
>JAPOWL010000105.1 GCA_026707615.1 Acidobacteriota bacterium
ACCACGTGCGCCAGCGCCGCCTCGATGACCTCCCGCGGGTGATTGGTCTGTTCCGCCGCCCAGTCCCGGAAGCTGGAGCGGAAGCCGTGCGGCACGGCGGGAATGCCCAACAGCTTGACGAGCTTCGAGATCCCGCCCTCGGAGAGCACCTTGCCGCGCCGGCTCGGGAACACCAGACCGGTGGGCTCGCCCCCATCGGCGGCGGGGCTCAGGCGCCCGGCTTCGCGCAAGATCTCCAACGCCCGGCCGCACAACGGCACGCGGTGCTCGCGTTGCGCCTTCATGCGCGTGTCCGGAACCGTCCACCGCATCGCGCCAAGGTCGAACTCGTCCCACGTCGCCAGCCGGACCTCCGACGACCGCGCCGCCGTGAGCACCTGGAACTCGAACGCCAGCTTCGCCCCGACCTACCCCCGCGAAGCGTGGACGGCCGCGATCGCGGCGGCGACTTCGCGATAGGGCAGCGCCGGCATGTGCCTGACCTTCACGGGACGCTTTGGCAGCGCCGCCGCGATGGCCTCGCCGGCCGGGTTGTCGCTCCGGTAGCCCTGCGCGATGGCCCACTTCATGATCGCGCTGATGCGCCAGCGCACCCGCTGCGCGGTCTCGTGCTTGCTCGTCCAGATGGGCAGCACCACCGCCATGACGTCGGCCGTGGTCACCTGGTCGACGCCCTTGCCGCCGATGCGCGGGTAGGCGTACTCGCTCAGGCTCGCCCGCCACTGCTTCGCCGACTTGCCCCCGTCCTTCCACCCGGCGGCGTGGATCGCGACCACCTTCTCGGACGCTTCCTCGAACGACGGCATGCCCTCGGTGCGCCGCTTGGCGGCCAGCGGGTCGCCGCCGGCGCGGGCGAGCTTGCGGTTGGCGAGCGCCAGCTCGCGGGCCTCGGCCAGCGGGACGAGGGCGTAGCTGCCGAGCCCGAGCCCGCGGGACCGGCCGCGGATCACGAGCCGTTGCACCCAGCGCCGCGCCCCGGACGGGTCGACGTGCAGGTACAATCCATTGCCGTCGGCGTAGCGGCCGGACTTGGCGACGGTGCGGCAGAACACGGCGCTGAGGGCCTTGTCGGGGTGTCGGCCCCTGCTCTTGGTGGCCCGCGGCTTCTTCGGGAGGGTCTTCATGGTGCCTTCGCGGTCCGTTCTGGTATGATGCCGTGCTCTATACCGTTCCCAATTTGTTTTCTGATGGTAGCGAAAGTGCACGGACGAATCAACACGACGAACCCAGTGTAGCCGATGCTCATTGCAGTTTTCACACGGGATTTCGGCGGATGGGCCGGGACGCGGCCGGAAAGCGAAAGTCAGCGGAGGCCGCACCGCTCGCGAACTAGTCGCCGCCGCGGGTGCAGAGCAGGGGTAGAAGGCCATGCCCGGCAAGAAGCCCAGGAAGTCGATGGCCGCCAGGAAGCCGCTCGCCAAGCCGGCCGACGGAAGACCCGTCCTCCTGTCCGGCGGCAACCCGCAGATCGCGAAAGCCGACGGTGACGCTCCCGTGCAGGCGTACATTGCGGCCATGCCGGGCTGGAAGAGCGATTTCGGCCGCCGCCTGGATGAGCTCATCGTGAGCACCGTGCCTGACGTGCGCAAGTGCGTGCGGTGGAACTCACCCTTCTACGGCGTCGAGGGCAAGGGGTGGTTTCTGAACGTCCACGTCTTCACCCGCTACGTGAAGGTGACGTTCTTCTACGGCGCGTCGCTGCGACCCGTCCCCCCCGGCTCCGGCAAGGACGAGAACTCGCGCTGGGTGGACGTCTACGAGGGCGGCCTGGACGAGGCGCAGATGGCCACCTGGGTCCGGCAGGCAGCCGACATCCCCGGCTGGGATCTAACCTAGATCGCAGGCGGTCGCCGCAAGGCGGCGACCCTGTGGGCTAGGCAAACGCCCACGGATCGATGAGCTCGATCCCCATATCCGCGAAGTCCCGGATGTTCCTCGTCGCCAGCGCCATTCCGCGCGCGTGGGCTATCGCCGCGATCTGGCCGTCGGCCTGCGAGACCGGACGCCCGGCGGCGCGGCGCGCGGCCGCGATTCCCGCATAGGCGCGCGCCGCCTCGCTGTCGAACGGAAGCACCCGGCCGCCGAACAGACCTCCGAAGGCCCGGTCCGCGGCATCGGCGATAGCCCTTCGGCGTTTGCCTGCGGGCAGGAACGCGATGCCCGTGCGCACTTCCGCTTCCGTTACCGCGGTCACGAACAGCTCCCGCGTGGGTCGCCCATCCAGCCAGACGAGCACATCCGGGTGCGGCTCATCGCGCATGATCTCGGACACGACATTCGTGTCCAGCACCACCGTCACCGCGCCCTCACCCGAACCGGGGCGGCTCGCCCATCGGCTCGCGTGCCGGAATGTCGAGTTCCACGCCGCCGAGGGGCTTGAACAGTGCGTGGAGCGCCGTTCCGAGCCCCCTCTCCGGCGGTGCCTCCCGCTCGACCGCGTGGGCCAGGATGAGCCGTGCTTCCTCTTCCATCGAGCGGCCGTGTCCAGCCGCACGCTGGCGAAGCCGTGCCTTTACGCCGTCGTCCAGGTTGCGGATCGTGATGCTCGCCATGCGGCCGCCCCCCCAACGCCAACCCGCTCTCAGGCTACCGCATGATTGCAATGCAATCAAGGCGCGGCCGGTTGGGCGCCGAGCGGAGCCGCGCGCGAAGGACAGCGGGCTACGCGGCTAGGCGCAGGCTGCCGATGGGGGTAAGGTAGGCTCGTGATGGTCAGGGCGCTGCGACCCGGCCGTGCGGTTCTCGCGGTCCTGGCGTTGGCAGGCGTTACCTGGGCGGGCACCTCGCCCGGCCAGCCGGCCGAGCCGTCACGCGTGGAGGGCGGAGGCGGTCGCGGCCCTTCGGGGAGCGTCGCGACGCTTCGGATCCCCGAGGGCGGCCGGATGCCCCGCGCCGTCGTCGATGCCGGGGGCACGGTGCACCTCGTCTACGTCGCCGACGGGACCGACCGTGGCAACCTGTTCCGCGTCACGCTCGCTCCGGGCGCCCCCGCCTGGTCCGAGCCGCAACGGGTCAACAGCCGGGCGCCCGCGGTAGCCGGGGTGGGGCCGATCGACGGCGCGCAACTTGCCGTTGGGCCTGACGGTCGAGTCCATGTCGTCTGGCTGCAGTCGGAGCCTGCGCGCTTCGCCTACACGCGTAGCCGCGAAGACGGCTCCGGCTTCGAACCGCAGCGCGCGCTCTCGACCGGCGACGAAGGCGACCTCGAAGCCGGTCCGGCCGTCGCCGTCGACCGTGGCGGCGGCGTCTTCGTCTTCTGGCACGCCGGCGCGGACGAGGACGCCCGTCGCAGCGTCTACCTGACCGCGTCGCGCGACGGGGGGACGACCTTCGAGCCGGCGCGCCGCGTCAGTCCGGATGCGGAAGGAGCGTGCGCCTGCTGCGGCCTGTCCGCGATGAGCGGTCCGGCCGGAGTCGTCCTCGTGTCGTACCGGGCAGCGGGCGACAACGTGCGTCGCGGGCAGCGCCTGCTGACTTCGGCCGACTCCGGACGCACCTTTGCCGACCGGTTGGTGGATCCCTGGACGCTGGCGGCATGCCCGGTGTCGACCACGACCCTGACGGCCGGTCCGGGCGGCCCGACCGTGGCATGGGAAACCGAGGGGCAGGTCTACTTCGCCGACGTCGACCGGCTCGACGCCGCGCGTTCGCCCCCGGGGCGGGCCCGCTTCCGGCGCAAGAACCCCGTCGTCGCGGTCGATTCACGCGGGGACACGCTGCTCGCGTGGGGGGACGGACCGGGATTCAGCTTCGGCGGATCGCTCCACTGGCAGGTGTTCGACTCCACAGGTCGCCCCCTGGGGGAACCCGGTGGCGGGCCGGACATGATCCTGGCCGGAAGCGTCGCGGCGGCAGTCGTGCAGGACGATCGGTTCCTCGTAATCTACTGAGATGGTCCGCAGCCTTCTGGCCGATTTCGAGTTGCCTGCCCTCCTGGCGATCCTGATGGTCGGCGAGGGAACCCACGGCGCCGCCAGGAGCTTGCGCCCCGGCGGCTGGCGCATCGGCTAAGGTAGGACCCGCAATGCGTGTGATCTCGATTGTCCTGACGGCCTGCGCCGCGGCGCTCGCGGCAGCGTTCGCCCCGACCGCACACGCCCAGCCGCGATCGGTGACGGAAGGCGTCTACGGCGCCGACCAGGCGGATCGCGGCCGGCAGGTCTACCAGGAGCAGTGCGCGAGCTGCCATGGCGACGCGCTCGAGGGCCTGGTCGGCCCCCCGCTGGCCGGAGACGGCTTCCTGTCGATCTGGAGCGCGCGGCCGGTGGTGGAGCTCGTCGACAAGATCCACAACACCATGCCCCTCCAGGCGGAGGCGCCCCTCTCCCGGGAGCAGTCGATCGACCTCACGGCCTACATCCTCGAGGCAGGGGGATTCCCGGCCGGGCAGGCGGCACTGGCCGACGACTTGCTGGCGGGGATCGCCCTCCCGGCCGCGGCGGGGGCGGCGGTGTCCGCCGGGGGCGGGGACGTGCCCCTGGCTCCGCTCGCCAACCTCGCCCAGTTGATGCGGGCCATCGCCTTCCCTGCTTCGAACATCGTCTTCAACGTGCAGATCAAGAACCCCGCGGACGACGTGCCGCCGCCGACGGGCACGCGGTCCTTCGACTTCGTCGAGTGGGGATCGACTGTCTATCCGGGATGGGAGGCCATCGACCTCGCAGCGCTGGCCCTCGCCGAGTCCGCGCCCCTCTTCCTGGTGCCCGGGCGGCGCTGCGAGAACGGCCGGCCCGTGCCCGTGGACCGGGCGGACTGGCAGGAGTACACGGCGGCCGTCGTCGAGGCGGGGCGCGCGGCCTACCGCGCATCGCAGTCCCGCGACTGGGACGCCGCCATCGCGGTCACCGACCAGCTCAACGAGGCCTGCGACAACTGCCACAAGGTGTACCGCGATGTGGGCGCCGAGGGACGCGGGCAGGGAGCGGACCGCTGCCGGCAGGACCCCTGACGGAGAATCTTCACCGGGAGGAACGACCATGCGCCTGATAACTGTCGTTGCTGCGGCTGCAGTCGTGTTCCTGGCCGCGCCGGGGCTGGCGCAGGACTGGACCGAGTTCGCCAGCCTGGAGGACCGGTTCACCTGCAATTTTCCGGGCGAGCCGACCGTGACGGAGACCACCTGGACCTCCGAGTTCGGGGCCGAGCTGCCGGCGCGCGTCTATGCCGCCGAGCGCGGCCCGAGCCGCTACACGGTGACGGTGGCCGACTACAGCCACGCCGAGCGGATCCTCACGGAGCGCGCCAGCGACTGCCCTCCGGGAGCGGAGCGCTGCAGCGGCGGCGGGTCCACCGGCGAGGGATACTGGCGCCACGACCTTCGGGGCGCGATGCTCTACGCCACCTGGACGTTTCTGCAGCGAGACGCCGAGGCGACGCACCTCGGCTACAACTCGCTCGATCGCGTGGAAGGGCACCAGTTGCACCTGACCAATCCCGACCGGTCGCGCACGTTCGTGTCGATCTACATGCACGAGAACAAGCTCTATGTCGCGGAGGGCACGGTGCCGCGGGGCTACCCGGAGCCGGCCCTCTTCCAGCAGTCCCTGGGATGGCTCGACGAGAACGGGAACGGGTTGCGCTACGAGTCCCCCTACAACAACGGATTCCCGGCGCCGCCCCGCGTTCCGGCGGTGTTCTAGGAGTCTGCGCCGTAGAAACGGCGCGGACTCGGGTAGGCCTGGCGGGGCACCAGGCGAACAGGCGACGGATGGTGGGCTGGGGCAGATTGGCGGGCCTGCACCGTCGTCGCGGACGGTCGAAGCCGGTAAGGAGGGTCGTCATGCGGTTCAAGCTCGCTCTCGCCGCCATCGGCGCGGTTGCTTTCGTCCTGCCGGCCTGGGGACACCATTCCCACGGCAACTACTCGGAAGAGTTCACGGACATCGAGGGAGTGGTGACCGAGCTCCACCTGCTGGTCCCGCATTCCTGGCTGTACATCGAGGTAGAGGGCCCCGACGGCGAGCCGCAGATCTGGGCGCTCGAGGCCAGCGACCGCAATCACCTGGCCGAGAGCGGCATCACCCGCGGCTACCTCGAGCCCGGCGACGCCGTCAAGGCCCGCTGCCACCCCGTCCGGGACGGCTCCCCGGGCTGCCTGCTCGGGTTCCTGAAGGACCCGGAAGGCAACGTGAAGGACTGGGACGGCAACAACGCGCCGGCGCCCGACGACTTCTAGGAGTTTCCCCCGGAGGACCGCCATGAACGTGCAGCGAAGCATCTGCGCCGTCGCCGCCCTCGCATTGGGGCTGCCGCTGGCGATTGCGGCCAACGACGACCTGCAGTCGCGGCAGACCGACGACAACCAGTGGGTGTTGCCCAGCAAGAACTACTCGGCGACCCGCTTCAGCTCCCTGGACCAGATTACGGCCGACAACGTCACCAATCTCACCCAGGTCTGGTCGTTCTCGACGGGCGCCCTGCGCGGGCACGAGGGGCAGCCTCTGGTGGTCGACTCGACCATGTACGTGCACAGTGCGTACCCCAACCACGTCTACGCCATCGACCTCGCCGAGGAGGGCTGGCCCATCAAGTGGCGCTACACGCCGGTCCAGGACGACCGCGCCGTGCCCGTCGCCTGCTGCGATCTCGTCCATCGCGGGGTGAACTACGTCGAGGGCAGGATCCTGATGACGACCCTCGACGGCCACGTCCTGGCCCTGGACGCCGAGACGGGCGAGGAGCTCTGGAAGGTGCGGAACGCGGACCCGCTGCGGGGCGAGACGATGACCATGGCCGGCCTCGTGGTCAAGGACAGGTACATCGTCGGCGTCTCCGGCGGCGAGTTCGGCATCCGCGGATGGGTGGCGGCCTACGCCGTCGAGACGGGCGAGCAGCTCTGGAAGGCCTACAGCATGGGTCCGGACGAGGACGTCCTGCTGGCGCCCGACTTCAACGAGGCCAATCCCCACTACGGCCGCTTCGGAGCGGGCACGGAGACGTGGCCGGGCGATCGCTGGCAGAACGGCGGCGGGGCCACCTGGGGCTGGTACGCCTACGATCCGGAGCTCGACCTGGTCTACTACTCCACCGGGAACCCGGGGACGTGGAACCCGACGCCGCGCGAGGGCGACAACAAGTGGTCGATGACGATCTTCGCCCGCGATCCCGACACGGGCGAGGCGAAGTGGGCCTACCAGATGACGCCGTGGGACGCGTGGGACTACGACGGCATCAACGAGCACGTGCTGCTCGACCTGACGATCGATGGGCGCGAGGTGAAGGCCCTCGTGCACTTCGACCGCAACGGCTTTGCCTACGTCCTCGACCGCACCGACGGCACGCTGCTCTCGGCCGAGAAGTTCGTGGAGGCCACGAACTGGGCCGAGCGCATCGATCTGGAGTCCGGCCGCCCCGTGGAGGTGCCGGAGAAGCGCACCCGGCAGGGCGTGAACACCCTGGACATCTGCCCCGCCGCCATGGGGGCCAAGAACCAGCAGCCCGTCTCCTACTCGCCGCGGACGGGTCTCATCTACGCCGGCACGAACAACCTGTGCATGAACTACGAGGGCTTCGAGGTGCGCTACATAGCCGGCGCGCCCTACGTCGGGGCCAACGTGCGCATCTTCGCCGGGCCGGGCGGCTACCAGGGCGAGTTCATGGCCTGGGATCCGGAAGCGGCCGAGAAGGTCTGGGGCATCACCGAGCCGTTCCCGGTGTGGACCGGCACGCTGGTGACGGCCGGCGACGTGGCCTTCTACGGAACCATGGACCGGTGGTTCAAGGCGGTCGACGCCAGGAGCGGCGACATCCTGTGGCAGTCGAGGCTGCCGTCGGGATCCATCGGCAACCCGATGACGTTCACGGCTCCCGACGGCAAGCAGTACGTCGCCATCTACTCCGGCATCGGCGGGTGGTTCGGCCTCCCCGTCGCGGCGGACCTCTCGCGCGAGGATCCGCTCGGGGCGCTCGGCGCGGTCGGCGCCGCGTACGACTCGGGACTGGACCGGGTGACCTCCGTGGGCGGCACGCTGCACGTTTTCGCCCTCGAAGACTAGGCGTGCCCTCGCGGGCACGTCGGGAGTCTGCGCTCGCACGGAGCGCTGCCATCGCCCATCCCGCGGGCGCAGGCTCCTGGTTCGGACCCCGTCGCCCGTGCGGCTCCGCTTGCCGCGAATCATCCTCCAGGAGCCCCGCCGCAGAACGGCGCGGACTCCGGAGCGCGCGGAGGTTGCCGTGACCCGTACATCAGGAGGCGTCGCCGCCGGCCGCGCCGCCGGCGCCATCGGCACGGCGGCCGCGGTCGGGGCCTGTGCGCTGCTGGCGGCGCAAGCGTTCCCGGCGCACGCGTCCCCTCATGCGCCGCCGGCTGCTCCGGTGCACCTGCAGTCGTCGACGCTCCGCGTCTGCGGCGATCCCGACAACCTGCCGTACTCGAACGAGCGCCTCGAGGGGTTCGAGAACCGGATT
>JAPOWL010000422.1:0-5226 GCA_026707615.1 Acidobacteriota bacterium
CGATGGTGAGCATCCGGTGGCGCTGCAGGTCGCGGAACGCGCCTTAGTCCGTCAGGCCGTCGCGGGCGTTCGTCGCATGCTCGAACGCGCGCCCCGGCCGGTGGCGGCGGTTCTCGCGCGCGCCGGCGCTGGCCCGGAGCACCCGGATGCGCTCTTCGACCGGCATCGCGCGCGCGGCGGCGAGGAGCCGCCCGTAGGGCAGCCCCGACGCGGGGTAGAGAGCCGCCGCCACGACCTTCACCTCGCCCTCCGGATCGAAGTCGGTCAGCACGACGCCGCCGGTGGCCGAGGAATCGCCGCCGGCCGGGTCGTCCATCGTGTCCGCCAGAGCCGCGGCCAGACGGCGGGAATCGGCGTTGCGCCGGCGGAGATAGTCGCGCCATCGGCCGCCGCGATCCTCCCGGTCGACGCGCTCGAGAAACGCCGGGATGACCTTGCGGAGCTCCGCCAGCATCAGCCCTGCCAGCTCGCGGCTCTCGGCCAGCTCGTGGGCCTGCATGCGGAGGAGGAGCGCCTCGTACGCCTGCCCCGAGCCGTAGACTCCGACGTTCGATCGCGTGGCCGCGGGCAGCAGGCCGCGCAGGGCATCGAGGGCCTTGGCACGGATGACGGACCGGTAGACCCCTTCGGAGTCTCCCGTCTCGCGCGGATGGCGCTCGCGGTAGTACGCCTGGAGCGGCTCGATCCAGCGGGCATAGGTCGCGAACGCCCGGTCGAGCGTCTCGACGAAGCACGATCGCAGCGCGGGGTCGTCCATCTCCGCGGGCACGACGTACGGCCACCTCCCTCCCGGACGGGCGGTGAGGGGCACGTAGCGGGTCGACTGCTCCAGGTACGCCATCAGCCGGCCCCGCTCGACGATCTTGGTCGCGACGTTGGAGATGCCCTCGCAGGCCAGGTGGGCGCCGCCGAGCTGCGCCACCGAGTCGTCGCCGTACTCGGCGAGAATGCGGCTGTACAGGCGCCGGGCCCGCCCCTGGCCGGGACCGGTTTCGGGGCGCGGCAGCGGCAGCGTTCCCTGCACGGCCCCCGCGTCGGCGCCCGTCGCGGCCGGAGCGCCGGCGCCCTGCCCCGCCTGCTCCCCGAGGAACTCGTCGAGGAAGAGCCGCCGGGCCGACTTCGCGGAGCGCGAATAGCGCGCGAATAGCGCCCCCTTGACCGCCTCCGGAAGGTTGGTCAGCACGAAGACGGGGAGGTCGGTGTTGCCGAAGTACGGGGCCAGCGCCGCCGCCTCCTCCGGCGTGAAGGCCTCGGCGCGGGCGAGGGCGGAAGACACGCGCGATCATATGATGACGGCGCGGCTGGGAAGGTGCGTCCGGAGAGGCGCGGGCGGGGACGCTGCGCCCCGAGACGACGCGGCCACGGAAGGCGCCACCCCGATCGCGTTCCGAGGACGCACCCCTCGAGGCCCCGAGCGCCGATCTGGCGCCAGAACCGACGGATCCGGCTGCGCACGCGTCGGATCGACGTGCCAGGAGCTCGCGGTGGCAGTGCTGATTCCAGGCTTCAATCCGGGCGTCTTCACGGGCGCCGGCAACAACACGTGGCTGATCCCGGGCCGGGAGCCGGCGCTGATCGATGCGGCCACCGGCGCCGGCCGGCACCTGGCCGGCCTGCGGGACGCGCTCGGGCGCGCCCCGCTCGCGCGCGTGCTCGTGACCCACGGGCACCCCGACCACGCGTCGGGGGCGGCGGCGATCGCCGCAGAGTGGCCCGGCGCGACCTTCGCGAAGATGCCCGACGACGGCGACCACCGCTACCCCGTCGACTGGCAGCCGCTGGCGGACGGCGACCTGGTTCCGGCCGGCAGCGGCGTGCTGCGCGTCCTCCACACCCCCGGCCACGCGCGGGACCACGTCTGCTTCCTCGACGAGGCGGCCGACACGCTGTACAGCGGCGATCTGCTCGTGTCCGGCAGCAGCGTCATCATTCCGGCGAGCGCCGGGGGCAGCCTGACGGACTACCTCGCATCGCTCGCACGCGTCCGTGCGCTGCGCCCGGCGCGCGTCCTCCCCGGCCACGGCCCCGAGATTCGAGACGTCGTGGCCCTGATCGACCACTACGTCGCCCATCGCGCGCACCGGGACGAGCAGATCCTCGACGCGCTGGCCGCGGGCCCGGCGACGCGCGAGTCCCTGGTGGCGAAGGTCTACGTCGGCCTCGCGGAGGGCCTCGTCCGCGCCGCGGGCGAGAGCGTGCTCGCGCACCTCGTGAAGCTGGAGGCGGAGGGTCGCGTGCGCCGGCTTCCGGGGGACGAGGGCGAGTGGGAGGCGGCTGCTCCTACGAGCGACACAGCGCGGCCAGGGCTTCGCGGTCCAGCTCCGCGAGCCGCGGCACGACGAGCGCCGCGCCGGGCAGATCCTGCGGGCCGTACGACGTCGTGACGCCGACGCACGGCAGGCCCGCCGCGGCGGCCGCCTCGATCCCCCAGCGCGAGTCCTCGATCGCCACGAAGCCCGACGGCGACGGCGGCCGGCCGAGCTCCGCGCAGAGCAGCTCCACGGCGCGGGCGTACGAGTCCGGGGCCGGCTTGGACCGCTCGACGTCGTCCGCGGCGACGATCGCCGAGAAGCGACCGCGGAGCCCCGCTCCCACGAGGATGGCCTCGATCTCGCCGTGCAGCGCCCCGGACGCGATGCCCAGGATGGCATCCGCCGCGAGACGCTCGATGCACCGGGGGGCGTCGGGGAACACGACCTGCCCTGCCCCGACGAGGTCGTCGTAGCGGCGCCCCTTCGCCGCGATCAGGCGCGCGAGCTCCCCCGGCGCGAGGCGCCGCCCGTGGTCGGCAGCCACGGCCGTGAAGACCCCGGCGTCGTCGTAGCCGAGGTAGCGCGCGTCGTACGCCTCCTCCGTCAGCGTCAGGGGGCCGCCGGAGAGCACCTGCTGGAACGCCCGCAGGTGCAGCCGCTCCGTGTCCGCGATGACGCCGTCGAAGTCGAAGATGACACCCAGGAGCGACATGGCGTGAGGAAGAGGGCGGCGCGCGTGCCGTGCGCCGGGCCGAGGCGCCGTGTCAGGGACGCCCGGCCGAGCCGGAGGTCGTGGCCGCCTGCGTTCGGCCGGCCCCTGCCTCCGGCCCGCCAGGGCCGGCGTCCCCGGACGGCTCACGAGACGCATCGGTCTCGGGAAGCGGAGGCTGGTCGAAGGCGCCGGCCCCGTCCAGCCGGTCGAGTCCGGTCAACGGCATCCGCCGCTCCTCGGGCGGGGGCAGCCGCTCGCCGGCCCGCACCGGGGTCGGCAGCCGGTTCTGGGGCGGCGGGAACGGGCAGTCGAACTCCTCGTCGAAGTAGCACGTCGGATGGTAGGCGCGGTTGAAGTCGAGGTCGTAGACACCGGTCGGGCTGAACGGAAGGTCCAGATACCGCCCCGCCGGATAGGTGTCTTCGCGGCTCGTCTCGTCCCGGAACGGCACGAACAGGCCCTCGCCGTCCGAGACCAGAGCGGCGAGGCGGTACGTCTCCCCGTGCAGCACGAACTCGAGGTGGCCGACGTGGCGCATCGGGCGCATCAGGCCGGTCGAGGTCGGGATGTCGAAGACGGGCTGCTCCTCGCCGATGGCCAGGTTGGCCGGCACGCGGTAGGAGAGGTCGGGCTCGAAGTAGTGCAGGGGCACCATCCAGGAGCGCCGATCGAGGGGCACCGGGGAATCGGGGCTGTTCTTGAAGAAGTCGTCCTTGTACTCGCGGTCCTCGACCAGGCGCGTGAGGTAGTCGCTCTCGTCGGGTTCGGGCGGCCCGCACGCCCCGGCCGCGAGCAGCAGGCCCGCTGCGAGAAGGCGGACGGCGTGCGCCCGGATGCGTTCGCGCGGGGCGCGAGCCGAACGGATCCCTACCACCGGTGACACCTCGACCATCGGTTCAAGAATACACTCGGGAGGCGAGGAAGTCCCGCAGCTTCCGGAACGCGCGCCCGCGGTGGCTGACCGCGGCCTTCCGCTCGGCGGAGACCTCGGCGAGCGTGCAGCCGTACGGCGGGTAGAAGAAGATGGGGTCGTAGCCGAACCCCCCGTCCCCGGACGGCCGGTCTGCAATGCGCCCCTCGATCGTTCCGGCCGCTTCGAACACGACCCGGCCGCCCTCGACCGCCGCCACGGCGCAGACGAAGCGCGCCGGACTCCCGAGGGCCGCCCGCGCCCGCAGGCGCGTGTAGATGAGGTCGAACTTCTCGGGGTAGGTGGGGCCACCGTAGCGGGCCGAGAGCACCCGCGGCTCGCCGTCGAGACCGTCGATCTCGATGCCGGAGTCGTCGGCGACGGTGAGATGCGGCACGAACCGTCCGTAGTAGAGCGCCTTCAGCCGCGCGTTCTCCGCGAAGGTCCGGCCGGTCTCCTCCGGCGGTGCCGCGCCCGCATGCGCGGAGATCGGCTCCACCGCGCAGTCGAGCCCCTCGAGGATGCGAGCAATCTCGCCCAGCTTGTGCCGGTTCGTCGTAGCGACGACGAGCGTCATGCCGCGGCGGGCGGGAGCATTCCCCCGACGATCTCGCGCTGCATGGCGACGAGCCGGTCGATGGCGCGCCCGGCCAGCGCCAGCATCTCGTCGAGGGCGGCGCCGTCGAACGGCTGCCCCTCCGCCGTGCCCTGCACCTCGATGTAGCGCCCGCGCCCGGTCTTCACCACGTTCATGTCGACCTCGGCCTTCGAGTCCTCGGCGTAGGCGAGGTCGGCCAGGGCGCGGCCGCCGACGATGCCGACGCTGATGGCGGCCACGTAGTCCTCGATCGGCAGGCGTGCGATCACGTCCTTCTCGCGCAGCTTGTGGAGCGCGAGGACCAGGGCCACGAATCCGCCGGTGATCGACGCGGTGCGGGTGCCGCCGTCGGCCTGGATGACGTCGCAGTCGACCCAGACCGTCCGCTCCCCGAGGTCCTTCAGGCGGGTCACGGCGCGCAGCGAGCGGCCGATGAGGCGCTGGATCTCCTGCGTGCGGCCGCCCACCCGGCCCGCCGACGACTCCCGCGTGGAGCGCGTCGAGGTCGACCGCGGCAGCATCCCGTACTCCCCCGTCACCCAGCCCGACCCCTTGCCGCGCAGGAACGGCGGCACGCGGTCCTCGACGCTCGCCGTGCAGATCACGCGGGTCCGGCCGGCCTCGATCAGGACCGACCCCTCGGCGTGCACGTTGTAGTGGGGCGTGATGCGGGTCTCGCGCAGATCGGCGGCCTCGCGGTCGTCGCCCCGGAGCGCGCCGGCGGGCGCCTGCGGCGTTGCCATCGGGAAGAGTG
>JAPOWL010000422.1:5236-8382 GCA_026707615.1 Acidobacteriota bacterium
GAAGAGTGTACACGGCGACGAGACGCGTGCGCACCCGCGGGGACCATCGCGGCGGCGACCCCGACCCCGGACGCGGTGCCCGGCCGGCGGCTGACGAAGTGCGCGACCGGGTCAGCCGTTTCCCCCGCGGACACGACCGTCCGAACCGCGATCCATCGCACCGTCAAATCCATGACAGATCGCCCGTCCTCGGCACCTCCGGGCCGGAGTGCCGGCACTGTCCGATGCACCAGGGTTCTCGTCAACAGATTGACGCCAGCCAGCGGACTCGATCGAAGGAGCCGACCCTGCGAGCTTGCGTCGCGAGGTCGTCCCGAACGCTGAAGACCTTCGAACAAGACCGCAGCCCGAGAGCTCCGCGTGCGACCCGGCGTGAAAGCCCGCGGACGGCGGTGAGATCGGACGTGGCGGAACGCCACACCTTGTCGCACACCGCGACGACCGGCCCCGGCGTAGGCACGCAACCTCCTTTCCTGCAACGACTTGAGACGAGCACTGGCGCGCGGTCCCCTACGCGGACTGTCGCAGTCTGCCGCAGTGTCGGACCGTGCCCGGCATGGCCGCAGGGCAACGTAACCACCTGAAAACACGCCGGTTAGCAGCGCCCCGGCGGACGTGGATCCGTTCTTGCGGTGAACGTCCGGCGTGACCTCCGCGACGGTCGGTGCCGGAACCGGCCCTCGCAGGGAGGTACGGATGGAGCCGACATTGCCGCAACCGACCGTTCTCGGCCTGAGCCCGCACCGCACCGTCCAGTCGGATCCATCGGCTGCACACGGTAGCGATGCCCGCCCGTGTTGCACGATGCGCCCGACGCCCGGCGGACGTTCGGCGAGCGGCGGGCAGCCCCGCCTCGACCGGCGGCCCGGCACCGCAAGGGCGTGGGCGGCGGCCAGTGTGCTGGCGGTTGCCGCCGCGGGCCTGGGGGTCGCGGAGTCGCACGCCCAGACGGTCGACGGCAGCCACGTCAAGTTCGAGGGCAATCGGACCGTGGAGGAAGGCGGTACGGTGACCATCACCGTCACAGCGAAGAACACCGCCACAACCCGGTACCTCAACTACTGGACCGATCCAATGAACAACTGGGGCACCCAGGACACCCGGTACGCCACGCCAGGTGTGGACTACTACAGTCTGTCGCCGACGAGGCTCGCGGTTCATCCAGGGCAGCCTGCAACCATCACCGTGCGCACCGCCGAAGACTATAGTGTGGAGCATGACGAGTTCTTTACGTTGAGCTACAAGGGGGACGCGGATGTCGGCGGTACGTATTCGGGATACCTGACCATAGCGATCCTGAACGACGACCAGGCCACGCTCACGGTGTCCGATGCAAGGGCAGTGGAGGGCGATGCCCTGGAGTTCACGGCGACGCTCAGCACCTGGCTGCATCCCGGCAGCGTCGACGTGGTGCCGGCCTTCACGAACGGGACCGCCGGCAGCGCCGACTACACCGCCAACACCACCCCGATAACGGTCCGCGCCCAGCACACCCCGCAGACCTTCAGGGTCAGCACGACCCGGGATGACCTCCTGGAAGAGAACGAGAGCTTCAAGGTGGGTTTCAATGTATGGCAGCTCCAGGCCCCCTGGCCCTACACCGGGGAGGGAAGCGCGATCAAGGTCGTTCCCGGGACCGGCACGATCGTGGACGGCACGCCGACGCTGACGGTGGAGAACGCAGCCGCCACCGAAGGCGACTCGATAACGTTCACGGTCACGCTGGACAAGGCCGTCTCCGGCGGGCTGACGGTGACGCCGAGCTTCACCGACGACACGGCGACGAAGGGCACCGACTACACGGAGAACACGGCGGCGCTCAGCTTCACCGGCACGGCGGGCGAGACGAAGACCTTCACCGTGGCGACCGTCGAGGACACCGACGCCGAGTTGACGGAGAGCTTCACCGTGGGCCTGAGCGTTTCGGGGACCCAGGCCGCGGTGCGGGCGACGGACACTGGCAAGGGGATCATTCAGGACGACGACGGGGATCTCGCGGAGGTGACGATCGAGGACGCGAGCGCAGACGAGGGCGACTCGATGACGTTCACCGTGACGCTGGACAAGGCGGTGTCCGGCGGGCTGACGGTGACGCCGCGCCTCGACGGCGGCACGACCCCCGGCTATGCCACGGAGGGCACGGACTTCACGGCGACCACCACGCCGCTCAGCTTCCTCGGCAGGGCTGGCGAGACGAAGTCCTTCACGGTGGCGACGATCCAGGACAGCGTGGCCGAGGCCGACGAGCTCTTCTACGTCAACCTGGTCGTTTCGGAAGCGCAGGTGCCGGTGACGCACCTCGATTTCGCGACCGGCACGATCCGCGACGACGAAGTCAGGTCGTTGACGGTCGCCGACGCGTCGGCGGTCGAAGGCGACTCGATGACGTTCACGGCGACGCTGGGCAAGGCGGTGACCGGAGGGGTGACGACGATCGTGGGCTACACGAACGGCACGGCGTTGCACGGCGTCGACTATCGCGTGAATGCCAGTGCCAGCTTCGCCGGCACGGCGGGCGAGACGAAGACCTTCACCGTCGCGACGATCGGGGACAGCGAGGAAGAGGAGGACGAGACCTTCACCGTCAGGCTGCTCCACCCGTCCGGCACACTGGCCGCGACGGCGACGGGCACGATCGTCGACAACGACGGGCCCCCGTCCGTGACGGTGAGCGACGCCTCGGCGACCGAGGGCGACAGGATGGAGTTCACCCTGACGCTCGACAAGGCGGTTTCCGGCGGGCTGACGGTGACGCCGACCTTCACCGACGGCACCGCCACCAAGGGCACCGATTACACCGAGCGCGGAGACTCCGGCATCCCCTTCGACGGTTCGGCCGGCGCGACGCGGACCTTCTTCGTGTCTACCACCGAGGACACGGACGACGAGGACGACGAGACCTTCACCGTGGCCCTCGTCGTCTCCGGCACCGACGTGACGGTCACCGCGACCGACACCGCGACGGGCACGATCGTCGACGACGACGGGCCGGCCCCGGCCTTGACGGTTGCCGACGCCTCGGCCGAGGAGGGCACCGCGCTCACCTTCGCGGTGACCCTCGACAAGGCCGTCTCCGGGGGGCTGACGGTGACGCCGAGCTTCACCGACGGCACGGCCACCAAGGGCACCGACTACACCGAGAACAC
>JAPOWL010000657.1 GCA_026707615.1 Acidobacteriota bacterium
ACTCGGGTAGGATCGAACGCTGTGACCATCGAGCCGTTCGCCCTCGAGCGACTGCAGTCTCTCTACGAGCACGAGGTCGAAATCAACCTCTCGGAGAGCGGCGTCGAGCCCCTCCGTCTCGGGGAGCTGCTGCCGGCGGACGAGGTCGGCCGCCTGCTCCGCGAGCCTCTCGGCTACCCGCAGACGAACGGCACCGTCGCGCTGCGGGAGCTCGTCGCGGCCGGCTACCCGCGGGCGTCGGTCGCCAACGTGCTGATCACGAACGGCAGCGCGGAGGCGAACTTCGTCGCCTGCTGGCGCTTCGTGGAGCCCGGCGACGAAGTCATCGTGCAGCATCCGAACTACCTGCAGACGCACCTCCTGGCCGCCGCCCGCGGCGCGCGCGTCCGCCCCTGGCCCCTGCGCCTCGCGAGCGACGGTGACGGAACGCGCTGGGCGCCCGACCTCGACGAGCTCGACTCCCTGGTCACGGAGCGGACCCGGCTCGTCGTCCTGTGCAACCCGAACAACCCGACCGGCGCCCGCCTGACCGCGGACGAGGTCGACGCGGTGTGCGCCGTCGCCGCGCGGCACGGCGCGTGGGTGCTCTCGGACGAGGTCTACCGCGGCGCCGAGCGCGACGGCCGGCTGACCGCGTCGGCCTGGGGGCGCTACGACCGCGTGGTCGTCACCGGCGGGCTCTCGAAGGCCTACGGGCTGGCCGGCCTGCGCATCGGCTGGGCCCTGGCCCCGGCCGCCCTGAGCGAGGAGCTGTGGGGCCGGCGCGACTTCACCACGATTGCCCCGGCCGCCCTGAGCGACTCTCTGGCCCGTCTGGCCCTGGCCCCCGACCGGCGGGTGCGGCTGCTCGCTCGCGCCCAGCGCCGCATCGCCGACCACTACGCCATCGTCCGCGACTGGATCGCCGCGGCCGGGGCGGGGCTGGCCCACGTCCCGCCGGAGGCCGGCGCCATCGTCTTCGTCGGCTATCCGCAGGCAGTGCGGTCGGAAGAAGTCGTCACGCGGCTCCGGGAGACCGCGAGCGTGCTCGTCGCGCCCGGCGCGCACTTCGGGCTCGATGGCTACGTCCGGATCGGGTTCGGTGGCGAGGAGGCGGCGCTGCGGGCCGGCCTCGACCGGCTGGGGCGCCTGCTCGCCCGGCTGCCGCAGCCGGCCTAGACGCCGCAGAACCTGCCATGGAGAACTCCGCGACCGTGCAGACTCCCAACGCGACCGCAGGGTCGCGCCAGCCCGCCATGCGTCGCCTGACGGCTCCGCCCGGCGGCCAGCCAACCCCCCGAGAGGCCGTGCCGTTCCACGGCGCAGACTCCTAGTCGAGATGCCGGCGACGGAGCGCGTGGACCTGGTCCTGCTGGGCTTCGGCGGCGTGGCGAAGCGGTTCGTCGAGCTGCTGGAGGCGCGGCGCGCCCGGCTTCCCTTCGCGACGCGTGTCATCGGCGTGGCAACGGCCCGCCACGGGTGTGCGCTCTCTCCCGCCGGACTCGACGCACCTGCCGCGGCGCGCGGGAAGGCCGTCGCCGCGTGCCACGATGCGGCGTGCGGCCGTCCACCCCGCGACGCGTTCGAGCTCCTGGCGCGCGCCGCGGCGGCGGGGGCCGAGGCCGGCGCGGGGCGGCGGCTGGTCGTGGTCGAGAACACGCCGTACGGCGCGGCCGACGGCCGGCCGGGCGTCGATCACGTGCGGGCGGCGCTCGATGCGGGGGCGGACGTCGTCACCGCGAACAAGGGGCCGGCGGCGTTCGCCTGGCCGGAGCTCCGCGACCGGGCCGCCGCGGCGGGCGCCCGCTTCCGCTTCGAGGGCGCCGTGCTCGACGGGCTGCCCGTCTTCAGCCTCGTCCGCGACACGCTCCCGGGGGTGGCCGTCCGGGCGTTCCGCGGCATCGTCAACACCACGACCAACCACGTCCTGTCCGCGATCGACCGCGGCCGGACCCTGGACGAGGCGGTGGCCGAGATGCAGGCGGCCGGCATTGCGGAGGCGGACGCGTCGCACGACGTCGACGGCTGGGACGCGGCGGCGAAGACCGCCATCCTGGCCAACGTGCTGCTCGACGCCGACATGACGCCGCACGACGTGTCGCGCACGGGACTGCGGACCGTGGACCCGGCGGCGGCGCGCGCGGCACGCGCCGCGGGCCGCGCGGTGAAGCTGGTTGCCTCCGCCGGGCGGCGGAACGGCAGCGTCACGGCGGCGGTGCGGCCGGTCGAGCTCCCGGGGCACGATCCGCTCGCACGCCTCGACGACACCGCCAAGGGCCTCTCGCTCGACACCGACCTGCTGGGCACGATCCAGATCACCAAGTCCGCGTCGGGGCCGGACCATACGGCCTACGCGCTCCTCGCGGACCTCGTCTCGCTTCACCGACCATGACCGAAACCTCAGCGACGACCGACCGTTCCGCCACCGCCGCCGGGCCCCTCGACGGAGTGACGGTGCTCGACCTGACCCGCGTGCTGTCCGGTCCCTACTGCACGATGATGCTGGCCGACATGGGCGCACGCGTCCTCAAGGTCGAGCAGCCCGGGAAGGGGGACGACACCCGTGCCTGGGGACCGCCGTTCCAGGAGGGGGAGAGCGCCTACTTCCTCAGCATCAACCGGAACAAGGAGAGCGTGACCCTCAACCTGAAGCACCCGGACGGCCGCCGCGTGCTCGACGAGCTGATCGCCCGCGCCGACGTGCTGGTCGAGAACTTCCGCCCCGGCACCCTCGACCGCATGGGGCTCGGCTACCGGGAGGTGTCGGCGCGGCGACCCGACCTCGTCTACTGCTCGATCTCCGGGTTCGGCCAGACCGGCCCCCGGCGGAGCGAGCCGGGGTACGACGCGGTCCTGCAGGGCGAGGGCGGCCTGATGAGCATCACGGGTTCCGACGACGGGCCGGGGTACCGGCTCGGCGTCGCCATCGCGGACATCGCGTCGGGCATGTTCGCCGCCTACGGCGTCGCGGTTGCGCTCCTCGCCCGCCACCGCACCGGGCGCGGGCAGCTCGTCGACGTCGCGATGCTCGATGCCGTCGCCGCCCTGCTCACCTACCAGGCGGGCATCTACTTCGCCACCGGGACGGCCCCGCCGCGCCTCGGCAACCGGCACCCGACGATCACGCCGTACGAGACGCTGGAGGCGGCCGACGGCGACCTGGTCGTCGCGGCCGGGAACGACCAGCTCTGGCGCACCTTCTGCGGCGTGATCGGGCTCGACGCCCTCGCCGACGACCCGCGCTTCCGGACCAACCGGGACCGCGTGGCGGCGCGCGCCGAGCTGCACGCGATCCTGGTGGAGCGGTTGCGCACGCGGCCCGCGGCGGAGTGGCTGGCCGAGCTCAAGGCGGCGGGCGTGCCGTGCGGCGCCGTCCGCGATCTGGCCGAGGTCTACTCGGACCCGCAGATCATCGAGCGGGCGATGGTCGTCGCCAGCCAGCACCCGGTGGCCGGCGCCATCCGGCAGCTCGGCGTGCCCGTCAAGCTCGGCGAGACCCCCGGCGCCGTCCGCACCCCGCCCCCGGTGCTCGGCCAGCACACCCGCGACGTGCTCGCCGAGCTGGGGTTCGCGGACGCGGAGATCGAGCGCCTCCAGGAGGCGGGAGCCGTTTGATCCCCGGCCGAGCCGCCCGCGCCGAACGTGCTCCGGTGCGTTCGCGGGCGCCGAGATGCGGCGACCGGTCGCCGGCCGGGAATCGATGCCGTTCATCTGCCGGATCCTGCCACCCGCCCGGTCGCCGGCGTCCCCGCGGTCGGCCGCGCGGCCACGAACGGAAGCCTCGGCGCCTTGGCATATCCTCGCGGCATGGCCCGGATCGCCGTCGTCACCTCTCACCCGCCCTTCGCCGAGGGCGGACACCTGGTCATCGCCCGCGCGCTCGTCGACGCGCTCGCCGAACGCGGCCACGAGGCGACGGTGATGCTGACCCCGCAGAACCGCTTCGGGCGGCAGGGGGCAGCGTACCTGGCGACCTGGTTGACGGACGTCGGCCGCGCCCACGACGGCGGCCGGATCGACCAGGTCATCAGCCTGCGCTTCCCGAGCTACGCGGTGCGCCACGAGCGGCACGTCTGCTGGATCAATCACCGGATGCGGGAGTACTACGACCAGTGGCCGCGCTTCCGGAGGTCGCTCTCCCGGCGGGGGGCACTCAAGGAAGGGGTGCGGCGGCGGATCCTGCATGCGGCGGACCGCTACCTGCTGACGCGGAACGTCACCCGTCTCTTCGCCCAGTCGCGGACCATCCAGGCGCGCCTCGCGCGGTGGGGTCGCATTGCCGCGGACGTCGTCCACCCCCCGGCGCCTCCCCGGCCCTACCGCTGCGACGGCTACGGCGACCACGTGCTCGTGGTGTCCAGGCTCACGCCCCTCAAGCGGGTCGACCTCGTGATCGACGCGCTCCGCGAGCCTGCCGCGTCCTCCGTGCGCTGCGTCATCCTCGGCGACGGCGAAGAGCACCCATCGCTCGCGGCGCGCATCGAGGAGCACGGCCTCGGCGGTCGCGTGACGCTGCGCGGGGCGGTCGCCGAGGCGGATCTGCTCGACCACCTCGCGCGCTGCCGCGCCGTCTGCTTCCCGGCCGCCCAGGAGGACTACGGGCTGGTGACGGTGGAGGCGTTCGCGTCGGCGAAGGCGGTCGTCACCTGCCGCGACAGCGGCGGCCCCGCCGAGCTGGTGGCCGACGGCGTGAACGGACGGGTCGTGGCGCCGGAGGCGCCGGCGCTGGCCGCCGCGCTGGGCGCCCTGATGGACGACGCCCCCCTCGCCGAGCGCCTGGGCGCCGCGGCGCGCCGGCAGTCCGACGCCATGACCTGGGACCGGGCGCTCGAGCGCCTGCTCCTCCCCGAGCTCCGGGTCCAGTAGGAGCTTGCGCCGCAGAACGCCAACGGAGTGCGTGCCGCGGCGCAGGCTCCAGGGCCGGTGGGGGCTGAGGCCGAACCCGGAGCCCGCGACGGACCTGGCGGCGCTGGCGCCGGTTCGGGAGCGAGCGGATTGCCTCCGGGCGATCAGCGCTCCACCAGGGGTGCCAGGGTCGCCAGCAGGTAGTCCAGTACCTGCTCGGCGGTCAGGCTTCCGAGGTCGGGATGCTCGGCGATGATGCGCTCCTCCTGCCGCTCCTGCCAGCCCCAGACCCAGGCTGCCTGGCCGCGCCGCCGACGTCCGGGGCGCCGCTCTGCGACCTGCCGTTCCCGCCGGCCCCGGACCCAGGCCGCCCGGCCGACGAGCGCCGGCGGGTTGCGCGACGTGTCGAGCACGATCTCGACGAACTCCTCGCGGGTTGCGCCCCGAGAGAGACGGACGGCGCCAACCGGCGTCGACACCTCGAACCGGTGGCCCTCGGCCGCCAGCACCGCCGCCACTCTCCTGCACAGCGGCGAGACGAGACCGTCGAGCACGGCGTGGCCTTGGATCTCCGCGGCCGCGACGTGCTCGCGCCGCCGCTCGGGCTCGCCGTCCCGCGCGGGCGCGGCAGGCAAGGCGGTCGATGCTTGCGGTTCCGCCTCGGCTCGCCGCGCGGTCGCGGCCGCGCGGGCGGCGGCGACCGCGCGTCGAACCCGGCGGACGAGGTCCGAGGGCTCCGGCAGCGGGCGGGCGGCCATCGGCGTCAGTCGGCGCGCGGTGCACCGCCCGCCTCGTAGATGCGGACCAGCTCGACCAGCTTGTAGCCCCGGGTCTGGTAGGGGGGAATCACGCGCTCGGTGTGGAGGTACTGGATCATGCCGTCGTCGGCGTAGTCCGGCGCGCCGAGGTCGGGGTCGGCTTCGAGGGCCGCCTCCAGGCCGCCGATCGTCATCAGCGGCTCCGCCACCTCGCGCCGCACGGGGATGAACCCCCACGCGCGGTGCCGCTCCACGCGCGTCCGCGTCGCGAAGCGCACGTAGATCTCGTTGCTGATGAAGTTGTACTCCACGTCCGACCGCGAGGACGGCGCGTCCTCGACCCGCAGCAGGTTGATCGCCCGCTGCTCGGCCAGCCAGTCGACGAGCTGGCGCGTGAAGTCGCCCTCGCCCGACCAGCCCTCGCTGTCGATCTCCATGGCGCGCGATCCTCGCCCGGGGAGCCGTCGCCTGCGGCTCCGATTCCCGCCCAGCCAAGCCTGCAGGAGTCCGCGCCACTCCGCGGCGCAGGCTGCCGGCCCGCCGGTCGTCGCCTGACGGCTCCGCCCGACGCCCGGCCAAGCCTACAGGAGTCCGCGCCACTCTGCCGCGCAGTCTCCGGGCGGGGGTAGCTCTACGCGAACGGGAAGAGTCGGCCGGCGGGGAACGTCAGGTCGGGGAGCAGCCCGGAGCGCACGGTGTCTCCGCCGGTTGCGGTCTGCGTCCGACGATAGGCGCCTTCCTCGAGCGAGTGGATCTCGATCTCCATGCGGACCGGATCGACGATCCAGTACTCGGGCACGCCGTACCGCGCGAACATGCGCATCTTCCGGCCGCGATCGACGCCCGCGGTGGAAGGGGAGAGCACCTCGACCGCGACGTCCGGCGCCACCCGGGTCACGGCGTCGAGGGAAACCCGGGGCAACGTCTCGGCGCGGAAGAAGACGACATCCGGCTGCACCACGTCGTACTCGTCGAACACGATGTCGCACGGCGCGGGCACCGCGAGCCCGCCGGACCGCCGCCCGTAGTCGGAGAGCACAGTCGCAACCTCGTGAACGACGAGCTGATGGCGGACCCGCGGAGCGGCGACCACGACGAGTTCTCCCCCGTGGATCTCGTAGCGGCGCCCGTCTTCCGGAAGGGCCAGAAGATCGGCGTAGCCGAACCGCTTCTGCGCGTCCCGCATGGGCGCCATCGTATCACCGCGCAGGACGTGCGAAGCGCGTGCCGGCTCCCGCACGGGACTCTGCCCGGCACGGCTTCAGGCCGTGGCCACGAGCCGCCAGAACTGCGTGACGAGGAAGCAGACCGTGACGCCGATGGCGAGGGGCAGCACCGCGGCCAGCGCCGTCCACCCGGCGCTGCGCGTCTCCCGGTAGATCGTGTAGAGGGTCGTCGAGCACGGGTTGTGGAGGAGGCTGAAGAGCATCAGGTTGACGCCCGTCAGCAGCGTCCAGCCGCCGGCCCGGAGGATCTCGCCGGTGGCCGCGATGCTCTCGAGCTCGAACATGACGCCCGCCCCGGAGCCCGCGCCCGCCAGTTCGACGGTGAGCACCGTGAGCATCAGCACGGTGGGGATGACGATCTCGTTCGCCGGGATGGCGACGATGTAGGCGAGCAGGATGACGCCGTTCAGGCCGATGAGCAGGCCGATGGGGTCGAGCGACGAGACGGCGTGCTGCGCGAGGCTGACGCTGCCGAGCTCGATGTTGGAGACCAGCCAGATGACCGCACCCGCCGGCACCGCGAAGACCACGGCGCGCCACAGCACGATCAGGGTGCGGTCGATCACCGACGTGTACAGGGTCTGCAGCACCCGCGGCGGACGGTAGGGCGGGAGCTCCAGGCTGAAGCTGGTCGCCTCCCCGCGCAGCATGGTGCGCGACAGGAACCACGACGCCGCGAACATCGTGACGATGCCGAGCACGGCAATGGCGATGACCGCCGCGGCCGACACGACGCCCGAGAAGCGGGCCGGCGCCAGCGCCCCGATGAAGATCGTCGCGATGAGGATCTGGGTCGGCCAGCGGCCGTTGCAGAGCGAGAAGTTGTTGGTGAGGATGGCGATCAGGCGCTCCCGGGGGCTGTCGATGACGCGCGTGGAGACGACGCCCGCCGCGTTGCAGCCGAACCCCATGCACATGGTGAGCGCCTGCTTCCCGTGCGCGCCGGCGGAGCGGAACAGGGCGTCGAGGTTGAACGCCACCCGCGGCAGGTAGCCGAAGTCCTCGAGCAGCGTGAAGAGCGGGAAGAAGATGGCCATCGGCGGCAGCATGACGGCGACCACCCACGCCGTGGCCAGGTAGATGCCGTCGACGAGGAACCCGCTCAGCCACCAGGGGCTGCCCGCCGCGTCGAAGAGGCCCTTCAGCCAGGGGTGGGCGTCGTCGATCAGCAGCGCCGCGAGCATTCCGGACGGCACGTTGGCGCCCTCGATCGTGATCCAGAACACGGTGGCGAGGATGGCCAGCATGCACGGGAAGCCGAGCCAGCGGCTCGTCAGCAACCGATCGAGGGTGCGATCGAGGTCGAAGCCCGCCTTCTTCAGCCCCCGCATCTGGGCGCCGTCGGCGATGCGCTGCGCCGCGGTGTAGATGCGCTCGGTGAGCGAGTCGTGGAAGTCGGCCGGCAGCGCCCAGCGCAGGCGGCGCGCGGCGCGCAGCACCGCCTGGAAACGGTCCCAGCCGCCGGCCTGGTCGATGAAACGGCGGTACTTCATCTGCGACCAGGTGAGCGAATCGTCGATCGGAGGCTCCGCGGCCCTGAGCCAGCGATCGCTCAGCAGCCCCCCCG
>JAPOWL010000683.1:0-3598 GCA_026707615.1 Acidobacteriota bacterium
CGAGGACGAGACGGGCTTCGTGAACGTCGTGATCTGGAAGCAGGTGTTCGACGACTACGCGGTGCTCGCCCGGACCGCGTCGTTCCTCGGGGTGAGCGGCAAGCTGCAGGTGGAATCGGACGTCGTCCACCTCGTGGCCGACGCCCTCTGGGCGCCGGAGATCCCCACCCGCCCGCCGACGGTCGGCAGCCGGGACTTCCATTGACCGCGCCGCCGTCCTACCCGGACTGTCCTCGGGAGATGCCACGCCTGTCGCCTCATCGCATTTCGATAGCGGGATTTCCGTCCGGCGGGCGCTGCCGCCCTTGCGGCAAGGTTCTTGCTTGTCCACACGCCCGGAGGTTGGGGCATGCGAAAGTCAGCGATGTCTGGAGGTCCAGGAGGGCTCCTGGCCGCGGCGTGGGCGTCGGTCCTCGTCCTGTTCTTCTTCGCCTCTACCGGTTGCGAGCGCGGGCCGACGGAACCCAGCTCGCTCAATGGCGCCGTCGCGGTCACGCCCGGCGATGTAACGTCGAACGGCGCGCAGTCGGGAGCCGTGATCGTGTCGGACACGCCCGGAGATCTGGGCGACGACGACTACGCGCTGAACGCCGCCCGGATCGTCGGCAACACGCTGACGCTGAACCTGTCGTACAGCGGCGGCTGCGCGGAGCACGAATTCACTCTGGTCGCCGCGGAGACGTTCATGGCGTCGTCGCCGTTGCAACTCGCCGTCCACCTGGCCCACGACGCGCACGGCGACCCGTGCGAGGCGTGGCTGACCACCGACTACGAGTTCGATCTGACCGCCATCCGGGATCGATACCGGCAGCAGTACGGCAGTGCGGCGGGCCGGATCGTGCTGCTGCTAGACGGCGTCCCGGCGGGGTCGCTGGAGTACGTCTTTCCATAGCACGCCGCGTCTCACGGGCTCTCCCCTATAATCCGGTCCGAGGGGTGATCAGGTGCCGACCGTCCCGCTGTCGGAAGCCACGACCCATCTCGCCAAGCTCCTCGCCGACGTCGAGGAACTCGGCGACGAGGTGGTCATCACTCGTTCCGGAAAGCCTGTAGCCGTGCTCCTCCCGTTGTCCGATTACCAGGGACTCATCGAGACGCTGGACATCATCGCGGATCAGGACTTGGGGCAGTCGATTCGACGGGGTCTGGCGGACGCACAGGCGGGCAAGCTGCTGCGGCACGAGGACGTGTGGGATGACGCGGACCCTGGCCTGCGCGACTAGCGCCCGAACCATCGAGAGGTTCGATCCGGCCGTCCGCCGGCGCGGACCTCGGAGCGGCCGCCTGTCGTCCGCGGACGCGCGGGACATGGTCCGGGTGCGTGAGGCGCGCCGGGCGTTCCGTGACTTCTACGCGCAGTGCTTCTGGTACCTGGACCCCGACCTGCGGGTCACCCTCCGCGACGTTCCGGAGATCGTGCGCGGGCTGCGCCGGAACGGCGGGCGGAAGGGGTTCCTCGCTGCCGCCCGGCTATGCCGCTGAGCGCCGTCCAGGCAGACGTTCTCCGGCGCATCGCCGCCAACCGCAGCCCCGACAGCTACGTCGCGGGGGCGACGGTGCTGCATCGGGCGGAGGACACCCCGCGCCACTCGGCCGACCTCGATCCTTTCCACGACCTCGAGGACAGCGTGGCCCGGAGCGCGGAAGCGGATGCGGCGACGCTCGGCGCTGCCGGTTATGAGCTCTCCTGGCTGCTCCGCACCCCCACCTTCCACCGCGCGGTGGTGCGCGCCGGAACGCAGTCCTTGACAATCGAGTGGGCTCAGGACAGTGCGTTCCGCTTCTACCCGGTGCAGGAAGATGACCGCTTCGGGTTTCGCCTGCACGACGCGGATGCCGCGATCAACAAGGCCCTGGCCCTGGCGGGGCGGAGCGAGATCCGCGACTTCGTCGACGTGCTCCACCTCGACGAGACCCATCTCCCGCTCGGCGCCCTGGCCTGGGCGGCGTGCGGCAAGGACCCCGGTTTCACTCCAGACTTCTTGCTGGAGTACGCGGCCCGCCACGGCGCCTATACGCAGAGCGACGTCGACCGGCTCTCTCTTCGGGAACCACTCGATCTCCGCGACCTGAAGCGGCGCTGGCTCGGCGCGCTCGAACGAGCCCGGGCGCTGGTGGCCGCGCTTCCGCCCGACGAGATCGGCTGCCTGTACGTCGACACGGATCGGCGGCCCGTGGCCCCCGATCCGACGTCAGACAGGTTCCCCTCGCTGGTCCGCCACCGCGGATGCGTCCGCGGCGCCTGGCCCACCGTCTCTCCCCTGCCATGACCATCTCGGCGAAGTCGAAGCCGATGACGTGACCGGCGACTGAGCGCAGGTAGGGGAGGTTGTGCCCGAGACCGCAGCCGAAGTCCAAGACGCGGGCCAGGCACCCGCCAAGCGGAATCGCCTGTCGAGCGAGCCATCAGCAGAGATCCCGATCCCGACCCCGACCGATGGGGCCTCAATCGTCGGCTGGCTCAGGCGTGGACAGGTGCAGCCTCTCCAGCGTAGCGAGCCGCTGATCCACCTTCCCGAACTCAACCTCGACGCCGCGAACCCGATCATCGAGACGCCGGATGTCTGTCTGGATTCCAGCGAACTGCGAACGCTGATCTGTGCGAACTCCGGCGATCTGAACGCTCAGGGCGATGACCGCGCCAACGAGGACTCCGATGATCCACTGGGCGTCCCTGCTGAGCATGCCGGCTCGATCCTACGCCCGTACCCGGTTGCCGGCAATCCGCGAGGGACAGGTCGATCCAGCCACGGGGACGCACGGCTTCGACTTCGGTGGCTTCCGCTTCGGACCGCTATCCGCAACCCGTTCCGAGACGCGCCCCATGGCTGTCGGAAGGACTACGCGGGCGGCACCGATTGCGGCTCGGTCCTGGAGGATGTGCTACGGACCGGGTCAGCGTCGGCGCCGCCCCTGGGCCAGATCGGCACCTGGGACGTCAACGGAGCGAGAGCGACGGGGTCGCCGACCGCGTCAGTCGACCAGCGCCCGGTAGACCGCCTCGGTGAAGTTCTGCCGGAACCCGTTCCCATGCGCCGGCGACGCGGCGGCCATGATGACGATGACCATGTTCTCCACCGGATCGATGAAGAACCGCGTGCCGGAGGAGCCGTCCCACCAGAACGTGCCCTCGCGGACCGGGAGGGCCGTCGCGTCGGCGTCCATCACGACGGAGAACCCGAGAGTCCACCCGCGGCCGGGCTGCGGGGTGCCGAAGCCGATCGGCAGGAGCGCGTCGGGGATGCGGTTGGCGGTCATCAGGGCGACGGTGTCGGGCTCGAGGATCCGCACGCCGTCGAGCTCGCCGCCGTGCAGGAACATCTGGGCGAAGCGCAGGTAGTCCCGGACCGTGGAGACCAGGCCGACGCCGCCCTCGATCAGGGCCGGCGGCTCGGTGAAGGGGACGGCCTCGATGGCATACGGCCGCAACTCGCCGTCCGGCCCGGGGCGGTAGGCCGGGCCGAAGCGGTCGCGTCGAGCGGCATCGACCCGAAACACGGTATCCGTCATCCCGAGGGGCCCGAAGACCCGCTCCCGGAGGAACTCGTCGAACGCCGTGCCGGACCAGATCTCGACGAGCCGGCCGAGGATCGTGGTG
>JAPOWL010000683.1:3608-8308 GCA_026707615.1 Acidobacteriota bacterium
ATGCCGTAGCGCCAGCGCGTGCCCGGGTCCTCGAAGAGCGGCACGCGGGCGGCGTTGCCGACCATCCGGGGCAGCGTGATGGACCGCAGCCGGACCTCCTCGGCCCGGTAGATGGGCGAGCCGCGGCTGCCCAGTCCGGAGGTGTGCAGCAGGAGGTGCTCGACGGTCATCTCGGTGCGGCGCGGCCGGGTCGCAGCCAGGCTGGGGCTCGACGCGTCGGTGAATACCCGCTGGTCGGCGAACTCCGGCAGGTATCGGGCGACGGGATCGTCGAGCTCGAAGCGATCCTCCTCCCAGAGGATCATCGCAGCCAGGCTGGTGATGGGGCGCGTCATCGAGTAGAGGCGGAACAACGCGTCGTCGCGCATCGCGAGGCCGCGCTCGCGGTCCAGCTCGCCGAGGGCCTCCAGATAGACGAGTCGCCCGTTGCGCGCGACGGCGGCCACGACGCCGGCGATGTC
Organism: Acidobacteriota bacterium; assembly: GCA_026707615.1. Taxonomy (GTDB): domain Bacteria; phylum Acidobacteriota; class Vicinamibacteria; order Vicinamibacterales; family UBA8438; genus JAGWAJ01. Next base: position 4,070 of record JAPOWL010000683.1, read on the forward strand.
TTCGGCGTCCACGTGTGCCTGGAGCCCGCGCGTCGCTTCCGCCAGCCCTTCCGGTGAGAGCCCCACCGACTCCGGCGCGGCTGCCTGCAGGTCCTGCGCCTGTGTCTGAACGCTTCCGGCAACGAGACAGCCGCCGATGAGCAGTCCTGCGATCAGTCGGCGCATCACGACGAGGTTCCTCGTGCGGACGCTCGCGATCTTGCGTACGAAGACGTCGTGGACGCTCCCGAAGCGCTCGTCGCATGGTTCGTGCATGTCCATCGGCCGTTCCGTCCCCTGGTGATCCGTGGCAATCCGCACAACGCGGGAGGGCGAATTCGTCGGGCGGCGCCCGCGCGCGAGTTTCCGTCAATCGATGGCGCAGGGCTGCCGCACGGGGGGGTTGTACGGATCGAAGTCGTCCTCGTCGCACGTCGGGCACGCTCCGGCCGCCGCCGCCGCGCCGAGCCCGCGGGCCTCCATCAGGCGCCGCAGCAGGGCCGCCGTGTGCGGCTGCTGCTTGAAGACCACGCCCCGCACGACGCCCTCCGCGATCGTCAGCGGCGTCCAGCCGCGTTCGTTGACCGCCTCGAGGTCGGCGCCCCGATCCACGAGCAGCTGGACGATCTCGTTGGCGCCCCGCTCCGCCGCCCCGTGGAGGGGGGTCTCGCCCCCGGCATCCGCGGCGGAGATGTCGCCGCCGAGCTCGAGCAGCAGCGAGAACGCCTCGAGCGCCTCCTCGTTGGAGCCCGGATCGGCGCCGGGAGAGACGCCGACGCCCGCCGCGGCCATCAGCGGCGTCCGGCACGCGGCCGTCGGCAGGAACGGATCGGCCCCGAACTCCAGGAGCACGCGCATCAGGTCGACGTCGCCGGTCCGGGCGGCCAGGAACAACGGCGTCGAGCCGGCGCCGCCGGTGCTCCGCTGCCTCGGGACGTCCTGCAGGTCCTTCCGGACGCGGGCGTTCGGGTCCGCGCCGGCGGCCAGGAGCAGCCGGGCGAGACCGAGCGCGGACACGTCGTCCCGGTGCAGCCGCTCGGGGTTGTTGAATCCGATCGGGGGCCGCCGGCTCCAGGACAACTGGTGCAGCGCCGACCACCCGACCGCGTCCGACTGCGGGTCGGCGCCCGCGCGCAGCAGGAGCGCCGCGAGCTCGTAGTTCATGTTGGTGATCGCGAGCAGCAGCGGCGTGACGCCGTTCGGCAGCGACTCGTCCACGCCGGCGCCGGCCGCCAGCAGGACGCGGGCCGCTGCGATGCGCCCCGCCCGCGCCGCGAACAGGAACGCCGTGAAGCCGCGCTCCGTGCTCGCGCGGATGTCTGCCCCGGCCCGGATCAGCGCCTTCACGACGCCCGCGTTGCCCTCGGCGGCGGCCCACATCAGCGCCGTCTGGCCGTGCGTGTCGTCCGTGGCGTGGACCTCGGCGCCGTGGGCCAGCAGCACCCGGACGGCGTCGACGACCCCGGTCCGGGCCGCCGTCATCAGCGCGGTCCGGCCGCCCAGGCTGGCCTCGTTGGCGTCGGCGCCCGCGTCGAGCAACGCTTCGATGACGCCGGCGTTCCCCGTGAGCGAGGCGAGCGAGAGCGGCGTCGCCCCGTAGCGGTTGGCAATCGTGACGTCGGCCCCCGCGGCGATCAGCATGTCGACGACGGAGGCCCGCTCCCCCCGAACCGCCCAGGGCAGGGCGGTGGTGCCGTCCGCCGCCGCGGCGTTGACGTCGACCTGCCGGTCCAGCCCCTGGTCCAGCCTCTGGTCCAACAATGCCCGGACGGACTCCGCGGAGCCCGTCCTGACAGCCTCCACGAGGGGCAGCTCGCGCGGAGCGGCGCCCAGACAGGCGACGGCGAGCAGCGCCGCCGCTCCCCGTTGCAGGCGCAGCCCCGCGCGCGCCCGCTGTCGACCAGGTGTCGAACCTCGACGCTCCGAGCTCGAGTACCGCATCGCCAACCCTCGTCAGACGCCCGACAGCGGTTCGACGCGGAGTCGTCCCGTGCTGTCCCCGAGCTGGTCCACCGGAACCGCGGCCCAGTCCAGCATCGCCAGCAGCAGGTTGGCCAGCGGCGTCTCCGCGATCTCGAGGTGCCGCCCTCCCGGCCGGCCTCTGCCCCCCACCAGCGCGATCGGGAGGTCGAAGTGCTCGTGCTGGTTGGGGTTGCTGATGCCGCCGCCGTAGAGCAGCCGCACGTGGTCCAGCAGGCTGCCGTCGCCGTCCGGCGTCGACCGGAGCTTGTGGACGAACGCGGTGAACAGCTCCACGTGATACGTGTTGATCTTCGCCAGGTTCGCGAGGTTCTCCGGGTCGTCGCGGTGGTGGGAGAGGCCGTGGTGATTCATGGGGATGCCGAGCTCCGGGTACGACCGGCCCCCGAGCTCGCGGCCGAGCATGAAGGTCGTCACGCGCGTGACGTCCGCCTGGTACGCCAGCCACTGCAGGTCGAACATCAGCGCCGCGTGCTCGCCGAAGTCCTCGGGAATCCCCGTGGGGCGTTCGAAAGGCGGCAGCTCGCGGGCCGCGGTCCGGTCCGCCGTCCGCAGCCGGCGCTCGATCTCGCGCACCGCCTCCAGGTACTCGTCGACGCGGGTGCGGTCGGTGGGTCCCACCGCCTGCTGCAGCGCGGCGATGTCGGCGGTCACATCGTCGAGGATGCTGCGATCGGTACGCACCTCGGCGCGCCGCTCGGCCGCGGTGCCGCCGTCGCCGAAGAGCCGCTCGAAGACCACGGCCGGGTTGCGCTCGGTCGGGAGCGGCGTCGTGGGCGTCCGCCAGGAGATCGTGTTGAGGTAGGCGCAGTCGTAGCCGTTGTCGCAGTTGCCGACCATGTCGCCGCTGTCGACGGCCAGCTCCAGCGACGGCAGCGGCGTGTCCCTTCCCAGCGTGACGGCCGCGACCTGATCGGCCGTCGTCCCGGCGCGCACGTTCACCCCCTGCGCCTGCACCGCGTGGACCCCGCTCAGGTAGCCCGCGCTCGCGCGCGAGTGGTCGCCGCCGCCGTCGTTGAACGCCTCCGCCTGCCGCTGGGCGAGACCGCTCACGACCGTGAGGTGGTCGCGGTGCGGCGCGAGCGGGGACAGGATGGGCGAGAGCGCGAAGTCCGGGCCGGTGCCCACGGGCTTCCAGTTGTTCACGTCCGGGTTCATCGACACGCCGTTCGGGATGTAGACGAACCCGAGCCGGCGGGCCGGCGTGGCCGGGGTCCGCGCCAGCGCGGTGAGCGGCGGCACCATCGCGTCCAGCAGCGGCAGGGCTACCGCCGCACCCAGTCCCCGCAGCATCGTCCGCCGCGAGAGCGTCTTCTTCGTGATGATCACGCCCGTGCTCCTTCTTCCGGTCCCGTCCCGGCCTCGCCCTACCGTGCCGAGGCGACGGTCGCCGTCGCCGTCCCGCTCGACCTGCGTGCCTGGAAGGGGAGGCTCTTCACGATGTTCGTCAACAGGGCGTCGAAGCGGTAGTCCTCAGCCGCAGCGGCCCGCACGATCCCGCGAACGGCGGGTGCGTCGGCATGGGTCAGGCCCCGCCCCAGCGCATAGGTCAGCAGCTTCTCGGTCACGGTCGCGAGAAACACGTCGGAGCGCTGCAGCAACGCCTCCCGCAGCCCGTCGACGCCGTCGAAGGGCGTGCCGTCCAGCATCGCGCCGGTGGCGTCGATCGGCGTCCACGCTTCGCTCCGCGTGCGCCAGCGGCCGACCGCGTCGAAGTTCTCGAGGGCGAGGCCGAGCGGATCCATCATGGCGTGGCAACTCGCGCACGCGGGATTGGCGCGGTGCTGGACCATGCGGTCGCGCATCGACAGCACGTGGCCCTCGGCGTCGTCGTCCTTCAGATCGGGCACGTCCGGCGGTGGGGGCGGCGGCGGCGTGCCGAGCAGGTTCTCCAGGATCCACTTGCCCCGGAGCACCGGCGACGTGCGGTGGGAGTACGAGGTGGCGGCCAGAACCGCCCCCTTGCCGAGCAGCCCTCGCCGGCGGGCGTCGCGAAGGGGCACCCGCCGGAAGTGGCTCCCCTTGACGGCCGGGATCCCGTAGTGCACCGCCAGCCGCTCGTTCACGAACGTGTAGTCGGCGGTCAGCAGCTCCAGCGCGCTGCGGCCCTCCCGGAGAATGCTCTCGAAGAAGAGCTCCGCCTCCCGCCGCATGGCGCGCCGCAGGCCCTCGTCGAACTCGGGATAGCTCTTCTCGTCCGGCTTCACCTCCGGCAGGTTCCGCAGGTACAGCCACTGGCCCGCGAAGTTGGCGACGAAGGCCTCCGACCGCGGGTCGGCC
>JAPOWL010000581.1 GCA_026707615.1 Acidobacteriota bacterium
GGGAAGATGATCCGGCTGCCCATGGGCGAGTTCGAAGTGGTCGGGGTGATGCCCGCGGGATACGGGTACCCGGACCGGGCGACGTTGTGGCTCACGATGGAGAGCTGGTACGCGCTGGGGCTGGACACCTATCGCGAGAAGCAACGCGATCAACGGTGGTACGCGACCGTCGCGCGCCTCGCGCCCGGAGTCTCCCTCGAGCAGGCACAGGACGAGATGGGCGCCGTCGCCCGGCAGCTCGCGGCGGAGTTTCCCGCCACCAACCGGGACGTCGGGGTTCGTCTCGTGCCCCTGCGCGACGCCGAGGTGGGCGAGGTCCGTCCCTATCTGCTGTTGCTGGCCGGCGGCGTCTCGCTGGTTCTGCTGATCTGCATCTTCAACGTGGCGAATCTGCTGTTGGCACGAGCCCTCACGCAGCACAAGCAGTACGTGCTGCAGGCGGCGCTGGGGGCGGGACGGTTCGAGCTGACGAAGGGATTCCTGACCGAGAGTCTCCTGCTTGCGGCCATCGGGGGTGTCGGCGGCGCGGCCATCGCGTGGGTGGCCGTCCGCGCGTTCCAGACCCTGCTGCCCGACTCGCTGCCGATGTGGATGCACATCGCGGTCGACCCGCAGGTGCTGGTGTTCTGCTTCGCGGCGACGGTGATCAGCGGGTTGGCGCTCGGCGTCGCGCCGGCCGTGATGGGTTCGCGAGCAGACCTGACCGAGGCGCTGAAGGACGGGACCCGGGGGAGCTCGGGCGACTCCTGGGGGCGTTCCGCGCTCGTCGTGACGGAAGTGGCCGCCTCGCTGCTGCTGCTGCTGGGCGCGGGACTCCTGATGAAGACCTTCGTGCAGATGCAGGACGCCGACCACGGCTTCGAGGCCGAGAATCTGATCGTGGCGAGCGTGCGCAACAGCCTCTTCTCGCAGGCGGAGCGCACGGAACGGGCGGGGCTCCTCGCGGCGTATCACGAGCGTGTGCTGGCGCGGCTCGAAGCCATCCCCGGCGTCGACAGCGCGGCGGTCACCAACGCGCTCCCCTACACCGGCGGGACGTTGCGGCACGGGCGGCTTCGGGTCCAGGGCCAGGCGGAGGAGGAAACGCAGTTTCTGCTGCCGACGGCCGGAGCCGATGTCTCGTGGGACTACTTCGAGGCGATGCGGATTCCCCTGACGGCGGGCCGGTACTTCGAGCGCACCGACGCGAGCGACGCGGCGCCGGTGGTCATCGTCAACGAAGTCGGAGCACGGGCGCTCTTCGGCGAGCGGAACCCGATCGGCCAGATGGTGCAGTGGGGAGACACCGTGGGGCCGGCGAACCCGTACTGCCGCGTCGTCGGGGTGGTGGGCGACGTCAAGCACGAGGGCGCGGAGCGTGACGCGATCGAGCTGTACTACCCGTTCACGCAATGGCCGGTCGGCGGCGGTTACTACGTCCTGCGCACGCGTCTGGACCAGACCGCGGTTGCGGGCGCGATTCGAGACGCGGTCTCCAGGGAGAACCAGAACGCGGCCATCGTCTCGATCCAGAGCATGACGGAACGGATCGACGACGCGCTGTGGCAGCGCCGGCTGTGGGGCGTTCTGTTTGCGGTGTTCGCGGCGTTGGCCCTGTTGCTGGCCAGCGTCGGGTTGTACGGATTGCTGAGCTACTCCGTTTCGCTGCGGGCGCGGGACATCGGGATCCGGTTGGCGCTCGGGGCAACACCGGCCGGCGTACGGGCCATGGTCGTTCGACGCGGAATGGCGCTGGTCCTGCTCGGACTCGGGATTGGGTTGGTGCTTTCGGTGGGGGCTCTCCGGACGATCGCTCACCTGCTGGTCGACGTTGCGGTGTTCGACGGGGCTACGTACGCGTCGGTGGCCGGCTGTCTGGCCGCGGCCGGACTGCTGGCATCGCTATGGCCGGCCGTCCGGGCTTCGCGGCTCGACCCCGCACAGTCACTGAGGAGCGAATAGCAAGGGAATCTTCAGAGACTCTTCAGTCGGCATGTGCCCACGCGTCCGCTAGACTCGGCGGCGGAATGACAGTCGCCACGATGACGCGCTGGCACGTCGCATCGCGGGTCCTGGCCGCCGTGGCCGGCGGCTACGCGGTGTCGAACGTCGCCGGGGTCGGCCTCGCGCAGGTGCTTCCGCTGCCTCGTGCCGACGCGGTCCTGGCCGGCGTCCTGTCGACGTACCTGGTCTACGGGGCGGCGGTAGTCTGGTGCTTCGGGGCCCGGACGGCACGGCACGCCTGGCTCGGCCTTCTGATCACAGGCGCGTTCTTCGCGGCGCTCGGCGTGCTCGGAGGATCCGTTCGCTCATGAAGGGCGGCCTTCGCCAATCGATGGCGTGGCTCCACACGTGGGCCGGGCTACCGGTGGGTTGGGTGCTCTACTTCGTGTTCCTCACCGGCACCCTCGGCTATTACGACAGCGAGATCGACCAGTGGATGCGGCCGGAGGCGTCCCTCCCGCCTCCTGCCCTGTCGCAGGTGGAGGGGCTGTCCCTGGCGCTCGCGCGGCTCGAGCAGGTGGCCGCGCGAGCGCCGCGGTGGACCGTCTTCCCGCCGAGCGGTCACGACGTACCGCACGTGACGATCAGCTGGAGCACGGTGGATGCCTCCGGCCGCCCGCTTCGTCGGAGCGAGACCCTGGATGCGACCACCGGCGCCCCGTTCCGCGCGCGCGCGACCGGAGGCGGTCAGACCCTGTACCAGCTCCACTACACCCTGCACTACCTGCCGTCCGCCGCCGCCCGCTGGTTGGTGGGCATCTGTTCCATGCTCATGCTGGTCGCCCTCGTCTCGGGCGTGATCACGCACAAGAAGATCTTCGCGGACTTCTTCACGTTCCGCCCCCGGCAGGGCCAGCGCTCCTGGCTCGACATCCACAACCTGGTGGGCGTCACCGCGCTCCCGTTCCACCTCGTCATCACCTACAGCGGCCTGGTCTTCTTCGTGTTCACCTACATGTCTCCCGTGGTGGATGCAACCTACGGGCGCGACGGCCGCGACCGGTTCTTCGACGAGGCGTTCCGCAACCCCGAGATCCCTCCGCCGGCGGGCGAACCGGCTCCCCTGGCGCCGTTGGCCTCCCTGTACGACGAGGCGGTCCGCCACTGGGGCGAGGAGCCCGTACGGGTGGCGTCGTTCTACAACCCCGGCGACCGGAACGCGCGCGTGGTGTTCACGCGCACGCACGTCGATCCGGTGAGCAACGGCGGACGCATGGTGTTCGCCGGTGCGACCGGGGAGCTGCTCGAGCGCTTCGACCGGCGCACCGGGCCGATGGTCGTCAACCATGCGCTGCTCGGTCTGCACGAGGGACTCTTCGCCGGACCCGTGCTGCGCTGGCTCTACTTCCTCACCGGGTTGCTCGGCACGGCCATGATCGGGACGGGCCTGGTGCTCTGGACGGCCAAGCGGAAGGCCAGGCTCACTCCCGGCGGAGGCACACCGCCGGCTGCAGTCCGGGTGATCGAGCATCTCAACGTGGGCACCGTCGTCGGACTGCCGATGGGGATTGCGGCCTATTTCTGGGCCAATCGGCTCCTGCCGGTCGGGATGGCGGACCGGGCGGCCTGGGAGGTGCACGCCCTGTTCCTCGCGTGGCTGGCGATGCTGGTGCTGCCGTGGCTGCGGCCGCCGCACCGCGCGTGGCACGACTCGCTCCGGCTGGCGGCGTGCGCCTACGCCGCGCTCCCGGTGCTGAACGCGCTCACCACGGACCAGCACCTGGGAGTGACGATTCCCGCCGGCGCGTGGACGCTGGCCGGGTTCGATCTCGTGTCCCTCGCGACGGGTCTCGGCTTCGGGATCGCGGCCGTCGTCCTGCGCCGCAGGGGGGTTGCGGTGGCCACGGCGGAAGAGGGGTCCGATTCCGACGACGGGATGCCCGCCATCTCCGCGCCGACTCCGCTTCCGGAGGACGCAGCCGGATGACGGTGGCCGCGTTCGCGCTCTGCTATGCGGGATTCGCGTTGCTCGGCCTGAGTCAGGCCCGCCACCAGGAGCGCGCGTATGGTGGAGAACGCAGGCCGCGCCGGCCGTGGGGCCGGTGGGCCGGCTGGACGCTGCTGGGTTGCGGCGCACTCGCGTCCGCCGCCGCGTGGGGACCGGGAACGGGAGTCGTGGCCTTCCTGGGAATGGCTACCTTCGCCGCCGTTGCCGTCGCCCTGCTGCTTACCTACGCGCCGCGAATCGTCTTGCGGACCGCCGCGGCAGCCGTATGCGTCGCGGTTGCCGTCGCCGGCCTCGCGCTGGCGACGTAGCCACCATCCCTCACTCCCCCCTCTCGCCGGGGCGGCGAGCGGGTCGGCTCCCGGGTCGGAGTGAGCGCACCACACTCCGCCCCGAAATCCGCCACGCTCGCCGCCTCCGGCGGGCGCTACAACACGACCTCGAATGGCGGCCGGCTCCTCTCGTCGAGGATGATGGCCGGGTCGACCGACAACCACTTCTCGAGGACGTTGGCGTAGATCTGTCGGAAGTCGACGCTGGGCTCCAGCCCGCCGAGGTGCTGGCGGCCGAGGTCGGCCGGCTCGCCGAGCAGCCCGGGCCGGACACGGCCGCCGGCCACGAACAGGACGCTGGCGTCGCCGTGATCGGTGCCGTGACTTCCGTTCTCCTCCACCTGGCGGCCGAACTCGGAGAACGACAGCAGGAGGACCCGCTGGAACTGGTTGGCGGCCCGGAGATGGGCGGCAAAGGCCCGCAGACCGGCGCCGAACTGCGAGTAGAGCACCTGGTGCACGGCGAGCTGATTGCTGTGGGTATCGAACGACGGCGACGTGAACGTCGCGAACGAGCCCAGCGTGAGGTAGTAGACCCGCGTGGGCGAGCCGGTCTCGATCAGGTTGCCGGTCCAGCGCAGGGCCTGGCCGAACTCCGAGTCGGGATAGTCGAACCGACTGCCGCTGCCGCTCGTTGCCCGCCCCAGCCGGCGCGCCGCGACTCCGAGCCGGTTCTCGACCTGGCGGAGATAGTCGAGCCGGCCGGTGCGCGAGCCGGTCGCGGGGTCGGGAGCGCCCGGCCGCGCGTCCATGTCGAGAAGCAGGCGCGGATGGGCAACCGACTGGCTGTGCCCGGACGACGACGCGAGCGTACGGCCCATCTCCTCGGCGAACTGGAGGCCGGCCAGCGGTTCCGCGCCGCACTCGCACTGGTGGTCGAGATAGCGCCCCAGCCATCCGTGCGCCGGCGCCGGCTCGCGGACCGATGCGGTCTCGAAGATCTCGGTGCCGCGGGAGTGCAGCCGCGAGGAGCTCGGATAGCCGACCCCCTGGACGATCGCGGCATGGCCGTCGTCGATCAGGCGCTGGTAGTCCATCAGCCACGGATTGAGGCCGAGGCCGCTGCCGCCTTCCCGAATCGTCTCGCGCTTCGGGATCGCGATCGTGGGGCGAGCCCGATAGTACCGATCGTCGTCGATGGGGACCACCGAGTTCAGTCCGTCGTTGCCCCCCAGGAAGCGCACGACCACGACGACGGGGCCATCGTAGTCCGACCCCGTGGGCGCGCCGGCCGCGGCTGCGCTCCGGGCGACGAAGTGCGGCAGGGTCGGCGCCAGTGCGAACAGCTTCAGCATCTCGCGACGGTTCAGTACGGTCATGGCCTTGCTTCGTCCTTTCGATGACGCCTCACGCCAACTGGTACTCGGGGGTCGCCACGATGCGCCGAATCGCCTCCCGGGCCCGCGCGGCGGCATCCGTGGCCCCGCCCGGCCCCGTGAGCGCCGGGAGATCGATGCCCGGCGCCGTGAGCGCCGCCGGATGGATGCCCGGGGCCGGATCGAGCCGGTCGAGCAGCACGGCGGGGTCGGCGCGACGATAGCGCTCGCCGACGTCGACCGCCGCGCGGGCGGCACCCGTCGCCTCCGACTCGACGATGCCCAGGTCCGGCAGGGCTCCCGTAGCGAGGACGTTGCCGAGCTGGTAGCGCACGGCTAGGCGCTCGGGGGGATCGATCCACGCGTCCTGCCCCGGCCAGCCCGCGTCGCCGAAGCCGGGGGTCTGGAAGAGCGTCTGCCCCGCTGCCGCGAGCCAGGTGCCGAGCGCGACCAGGGGAGGTCGTGATACCTCGAGCTGCCGGCACGCCCCGACGGCCAGGTGGATGGGGCTCTTCACCAGCGCCCAGCGCGATGCCGGAGACCAGAAGGCCTCGGAGCCGGCTATCTCGCGCACGAGGGCGACGAGCGACCCCCCGGTGTCCCGGTAGGTCGCGGTGAGCTGCCGCTCGAGCGCCCGGTCCGGATCCTCGACGCCCAGGTAGCGCAGGAGCAGCCGGCTGTAGCGCCTTGCGGTGTCGGGATGGCGGGCCAGGTAGCCGATGGCCGAGGCGGCGTCGAACGTGTCCCGGCGGCCCAGGATGGTCTTGGGGCGGTCGACGGAGTGCGCGGCCTCGAACACCGGGCGGAGACCGGTCCGCCGCTGGGACCGGAAGCCCTCCGGGTCCACCGTTCGATCGGGCTCGTAGCCGCTCGGCGCCTCGAGCCGCCAGCCGGTCAGCGCGCGGCAGAGCTCGGCCACGTCCTCCTCGGCGTAGGCGCCGGACCCGACCGTCCAGTTCTCCAGCACCAGCCGGCCGGGCCGGAAGTTCGGGAACTCCTCGTCGAACATGTCCTCTTCGCGGTAGTCGTCCATGCCGATCTGGATCATCATCGCGGGATCGGTCGCGAGCGACTCGAGGAGCGCCGGGACGGTCCCCAGGCAACCTCTTCGCAGGCGGTCGTTCCGGGCGTGGAGCGCCTGCGGCATGTTGACGCTGCCGGTCGTGCTTCCCAGCGTGCCGTGGAGGAAGAGGACGAGGTTCTCGCGCAGGGGCGCCTCGCTGGCCACCATCTCCTGCAGCCACCAGTGCCGCAGCCGCTCGATGTCGGCCTGCGCGGCGGCGTCCTGCTCGGCGAACGCCTGCTGATACTCGACCGCGGTCGTGTCGGTGAACAGCAGCGCGGTGTTGGTCCACTCGGTCAGCACGAACGGGGGCGGCACGGGCCGGGGCGCGCGCTTCGCCCCGTTCACGAGCACGTCGACCGCTTCGTCCACCGCGAGCCCCGTCAGGGCGGACTCGAGCGACTCGGTGGCCGCGAACGCAAGCCGCCGCAGCAGGTGCCTGACGTCGTCGCGGTCCGTGAGCTTCCGCTCGGCGTTGCTCTGCATCGGGCTACCCCCTGCTGGTCGGGACGAAGGGCCTGGACGTCATCCGCGGTGGCGCGTTGCGGTGCTGGCGATCGCGCTCAGTAGCGGAACCGCATTCCGCCGATCGCCCACCGGCCGGGACCGAGGAAACCGTCCTCGTAGTAGAAGTTGTTGAACAGGTTGTAGACCTTCCCGTAGATATCGAGCCGCAGCGCATCTCCGGTCGGCAGGTCGTAGCGCACGACGAGGTCCGCCTTCACCGGTCCCCCGAAGATCATCTGCCGCCCCCCCGCCCCCCACGGCGAGAGGTAGTAGTCGCTGACCGCGAAGAGGTCGAAGGCGAGGTTCACCCGCTGGGCGATCCACTGCGTGGCGGTCAGCGTGAACATGTGGTCGGAGAGCCCGGGAATGCCGTAGAAGTCGTCGCCGATCGTCGGCGTCTCCGACACCGAGTCCGTGTAGGTGTACGCGACCCGCAGGCTGCTCGATGCGGCCGGCGCCGCCTGCACGCTCAGCTCGACGCCCCGCGCCTGCCCGCCGCCGGTGTTCCGGTAGCCGCCGAAGCGGCCGAAGGGATCCGTGGCGGCCGGGAAGTTCGCGAAGTCGAAGATGATCGTCTCCAGCAGATCGGTGTAGAAGAAGGTGCCCGTCAACTGCACCCTCGAATCCAGCAGCCACTGGTCCACGCCCGCGTCGAACGCCACGGACCGCTCGGGCTTCAGGCCCGGATCGCCCCAGAAGCTGTAGGAACCGGAGAACGAGGAGAACGAGCCTCCGAAGCGCTCGAAGGCCGCGGGAGCCCGATAGCTGTTGCCGACGTGCACGCGGAGCTTCGTATTGCTCTCCGGCAGGAAGTAGGCCACCGATACGTCACCGGTGTACGCGGTGGGCGCGTCGAAGGGGACGCCCGCATACGGGTGGTCGCTGCCCACGAACGTCGGGTCCTGAAGGCTGAAGGCCTGCAGGCGCCCACCCACGGTCGTCTGCAGGCGGCCGTTCAGGAAGTCGAGCCGGTCCTGCGCGTAGAGCGAGTGGCTCATCGAGCCGATCGTCACCGTCGATGCGGTGTCCGACCGGGCGCTGAAGTACTCCTCCCGCTCCATCTCGTAGCCGGCGCTGAAGGTGTTGGACGTGCCGAAGACGGAATCGAGACGCGCCTGCAGGGTGTCGGTGCGGCCGTCGTAGTGGCTGCGGTTGCTGG